>CAJUOF010000187.1 GCA_910587905.1 uncultured Lachnospiraceae bacterium | reverse complement strand
TCTCCGAGGACAGCGACCTGTTCCGGGAGCACCCTGACTGGCATCTGGGCATTAAGGGACGTCCCGCCACCAGGGGACGGTATCAGCTGGTCCTGGATCTTTCCAGAAAGGATGTCTGCGATTATATCATTGACTCATTAAACCGGATTTTGGATGAAGCCCGCATCGAATATATCAAGTGGGATCTGAACCGGAATATCACGGACGTATGGTCCGGGCAGACGGATAAGGAGAGACAGGGCGAGGTGATGCACCGTTACATGCTGGGGCTGTACCGGATCATGGACGAGGTGATCTTAACCCACCCGGACGTGCTCTTCTGTGGGTGCAGCGGCGGCGGGGGGCGGTTCGACCCGGCCATGCTCTACTATCAGCCGCAGATCTGGTGCAGTGACAACACGGATGCCATCAACCGGCTGAAGATCCAGTACGGCACCTCCTTCGTCTATCCCATCAGCAGCCTGGAGGCCCACGTCTCCATCTGCCCCAACCATCAGACGGGGCGGACCGTGAGCCTTGCCACCAGGGGGATCGTGGCATCCGGCGGGATCCTGGGCTACGAGCTCAACTCCACGGTCCTTGACCGGGAGGAGAAGGAGCTTTGCCGGAAGCAGGTGGAGGCGTATAAGGAGAATTACGCCCTCATCGCAGACGGAGATTATTACCGGCTGACAAGCCCCTTTGAGAATCATTACGTGACGGCGTGGCAGCATGTGTCGGCCAATCGGACCCAGGCGCTGGTGAGTCTGGTGCTGACGGACACGGAGGGCAACGACGGACAGCTTTACCTGAAGCTCAAGGGATTAAAGAAAGAAGCGTTTTACCGGATCAACGGGGATGAGGAGAGGCGCTATTCCGGTGCGGTCCTGATGAATGCGGGGCTTCCCATTCCCGGCACTCTGAAACAGTACGAAGGAATCCAGTTTAAGCTGCAGCAGATCATGGAGGGGACCCTATGAGAGACATCGTGTTTGAATGGTTTGTGCCGCATGTGCCGAGCAGAAAGCAAATGCTCGTCAAGGCAGTCATCACCTCGGCGGTGATCGTGTTTTTTGCCGATGCGTTCTTCTTTGCGGCGATCATGCTGATCCCGACCATTGTTCTGGCAGTCGTCGGATTCTTCTTGTTCCGGAGTTGGAAGATTGAGTATGAATACGAATATGTGAACGGCGACCTGACCATTTCCAAGATCATCCGCAAGGAAAAGCGCAAGGAGCTCTACCGGGGCTCCAGGGCGGAGATCGAGGAGGTGGAGCGGGGACGCCGCACACAGGCGGGACGCACGGTGCGGGATTTTACTTCCAACCGGCAGGGCGCCCCGGTACTTACCCTCCTGACCAGAGGCGAGCTTCTCTATGTGGAGCCGAATGCCCAGTTTGAGGAGGAAATGAAACGGTATTATCGGTTTTGAGGCAGAAGCATAGGGAACGGATAAAATTATATTAGGAGGAAGTTATGGCTAGTGTTCAGTTAAAAAATGTATGCAAAAAATATCCGAACGGGTATGAGGCTGTAAAGGATTTTAACCTGGATATCGAGGATAAGGAGTTTATCATTTTTGTCGGACCGTCCGGTTGCGGGAAGTCCACGACTCTCCGGATGGTGGCGGGCCTTGAGGACATTTCCTCCGGCGAGTTGATCATCGACGGGAAGGTGGTCAACGACGTGGAGCCCAAGGACAGGGATATTGCGATGGTGTTCCAGAGCTACGCCCTGTATCCCCACATGACGGTTTACGACAACATGGCATTCTCCCTGAAGCTCAAGAAGACGCCCAAGGCGGAGATCGACAAGGCAGTCCGGGAGGCGGCGAGGATCCTCGACCTGGAGGCGCTTCTCGACAGGAAGCCCAGGGCTCTCTCCGGCGGACAGAGACAGCGTGTGGCCATGGGCCGTGCCATCGTGCGCAATCCCAAGGTGTTCCTCATGGATGAGCCCCTTTCCAACCTGGATGCCAAGCTTAGGGGCCAGATGCGTGTGGAGATCTCCAAGCTGCACCAGCGCCTGGGAAGCACCATCATCTACGTGACCCACGACCAGACCGAGGCCATGACCCTGGGGACCAGGATCGTCGTCATGAAGGACGGCATCGTGCAGCAGATCGACACTCCCGAGAACCTGTACAACCATCCCTGCAACAAGTTCGTGGCGGGCTTCATCGGCTCCCCTCAGATGAACATGATCACGGCGGACGCCGTGGCGGAAGGGGACGACGTGGTCCTCAAGTTTGCCGGACAGTCCATCACTCTGGATGAGACCAGGGCGAAGGTTCTGAAGGACGGTGGCTATGTGGGAAAACAGGTGACCATGGGGATCCGCCCCGAGGACATCCATCAGGACGAGGCCGCCCTCAAGAAATTCGAGAAGGCCCAGTTCACGGCGGAGGTCCGGGTGTACGAGATGTTAGGCTCCACGGCCCTGGTCTACTTCGACATGGAGGACGCCGGCTGGGTGGCTTCCGTGGACGCCGGACTCAAGGTGTCCGCAGGCGACACGGTGAAGCTCGCCATGGATGCCAGCAAGATCCACATTTTCGATCATCAGACCGAGAAGACCATCATCAACTAAAACGATCATCAACTGAAAAACCTCCGCTGTTTCGGTTTGGCCGAAGCCGCGGAGGTTCTTTTTTTTCGGTAAATGTCCATTGCCTGCGGGCGGAAAAAAGGATATACTTTATAAAAGGCAGGTGAAAAAATGGGAAGCTTCTGCTGGTGGGCATCAGCTATGACAAAAAGACGAAGAAGTATGTCCGCGTGATAGAGGAGATGTAGGGGAAGTGAGGGCGTGTTGTGTTTTTCGTTGTAAGGGGAGCAAAAATAGATTATAATCGTGTTAATGCAGAAATTGTGGATAGGAGGCGGGCTTGGTGGGAAAAGTGATAACGGGGGAGAGGTTTGTTGAGCATGAAGATGAACTGGATGTAAAAAACCAGGAGGAAGGGCAGATCTATCCCATGAACGGAATCAAGATCGATAAGGGATTTTACACGCTTTTTGAATTGAACCGCCGCTTTAACGCTTCACCTAAACGAGTGATTTTGGACAGTGATTTTCAGAGGGAGGACGTCTGGTCTCCGGAAGGCAAAGCAGAATTGGTCGAGAGCGTTTTGATGGGGCTCCCCCTGCCGATTTTTTATTTTAGCCAGGATAAATACGGGAATTTGATCGTGGTGGACGGCCGGCAGCGTTTGACAGCGTTGTTTTCCTATATGAATGACGATTACAAATTAAAGAATCTCAAAATCCTTCCGGATGTGAATGACCGTAAATTTTCTGAGCTGTCTCCGGTACAGAAGGCGCGGATTGAAGACTTTCAGATCCAGGCGCACGTGATTATGCCGCCGACGCCGGACCGGATCAAATTTGATATTTTTGACCGGGTAAACCGGGGCGGAATGCGGTTAAACAAGCAGGAGATGAGGAATGCGTTATACCAAGGGGCCGCTACCAGGCTGTTAAAAACCTTGTCCGAGAGCGATTCGTTTAAAGAGGCCACGGGAAAAGCTTTTGTGCGGGAAAAAAGGATGAAGGATAAGTACATCCTGACAAGATATATCACGTTTTATCTGTATCGGAACCATGCTTTGAAGGATGAAAAGGGAGAACCCTACGTGTATAAAGACGATATTGACGAACTGTTGGGACTTGGCATGGATGCGCTGAACCATATGGGAGAAGCAGAACTTCAGAAAATAGAAAAACTGGTGTTGGATGGGCTGAAAAAATCATATTTTTATTTAGGAGAAGATGGATTTCGACTGAGCGGCGGAGAACGGCGGTCGCCGATCAATATGAACGTGTTCGAGACGGTGATGTTTATTATGCAGTTTTTGCCCTTTGAAAAAGAAACTGTCAAAAACCGGATTAGAAATGAAGTGAAAAATTTGTTAGATAAGAAAGAATTTCGGGAAAACATTGGAAATCATCGAGACGGTGCGGCCCGGTTAAAATGGAGACTGGAACAGGCGAAGAAGGTGGGGAGGCTGTTTGAGGGATGTTGATACAAAAATTAAAGATTGAAAATTTGAAAAGCATCAAGAGCATGGAAATGGAGTGCTCCCGCCTGAATCTTTTGATCGGAACCAACTCGTCGGGGAAATCCTCCATACTGCAGGGCCTGTTGTTGATCGCCCAGAACCTGGAGCTTAATTGCGGATTAAATGGGGCGTTATTGTCTCTTGGGAGCTTTGCGGAGAGCCGTTGTCTTTATGGGGAAAAAAAGACCATCAAGGTATCCCTTTGGAATGAAAACGAAGGAATGTCTTTGCTTTTTGGACAAACGGAAGACGGAAAATTGTCAGTGGCAAGAGAGACATCTTCAGAAAAAACGGTCGAGCTTTTTTTTGAGGGCCTTAATATCAGGAAACGTAAAATCCAGTATCTGTCAAACGACAGGATAGGGCCGCAGAACGTATATGCGAAAAATATGACATTGGAGGATGAAATCGGATCAGACGGCCGGTATGCGATCGCCTTCCTGAACCAACATCATGCCGATGTAGTGGAGCCGGAATTTTGTAAGGGAAACGTGGATTATACATTGCTGGGCCAGGTGAATTGGTGGCTGTCTTATATTGTGGACACGGTGATCAGTACGGAAGAAATTTTAGGGGCGGATCTGGTAAAGGCTGATTATACGATGTATGACGTGCTTCGGATCAGGCCCACAAACATTGGCTCCGGAATCAGCTATCTGATCAGCGTCCTGATCGTCTGTCTGTCTTCGCCAAAGGATTCCGTGATCGTGCTGGAGAATCCGGAGATCCATTTACATCCCTCCGCCCAGGCCAAACTCTGTGAATTTTTATATTTCGTTTCCGGGAATCAGCGCCAGTTGTTTATCGAGTCTCACAGTGATCATGTTTTTAATGGATTTCGGGCGGGGATCGCGGCAGGGGAGATGGAGAAAGAGGCGGTCAACATTCAGTTTATCAGTCTGGACGAAGAGCATGTATCCCAGGCGATGAAAGTTCGGATCGGGAGAATGGGACGGGTGGAAAACCAGAAAAAAAATCTGTTCGATCAGTTTGATCTTGATCTAAACAAAATGATCGGACTGCCCGGGAGGAAGAATGGAACTGTTTTTAAATGAATTTTCGTTAGACGGGCAATTTCAGAGTGTAGATGAGTTTGCCGACTATGTACGTGAGGTATTGGCCCCGCTTTTTGATATCATAATTGAAAATGAGACTCCATTTTTTAAAAAGTCCGATATTTACGGGGCAGCGGTGACGGCGGAACTGTCGCTGCATGATCTCATGCTGATGGCAAACGAGCCGGCGGTTTCTGTACTGAAAAGCTATCTGGTAAACCTTGGATACTGCGAGCCATACTGGGATGTTGACATGGCGACAAAGCCCGAAGTGAATTATGGATATCCATTTAAAAAAGAGGAACCAAATTGTTTTACGGAGGCGATCGAGAGACGGGGGAGACTGGTCTCTTTCCCGCACCGGGATTATCAGGAGACAACATTTATCTGCTCCCGAAATAAAGAACGCAGGGATATCTGCAATATATGTGAGACGGAACAGTTGCTAACAGCATATTTGCGTGAGGATAAGGGGAAGATCAGATACATATTGGAACGGTATCCTTATAGCAGGCCGGTGATCTGTATAGAAGCAGATGGGCGCTGCTACGCAGATGAGGCATTATGCGGAAACGAGCTGACGGAAGCGGATCTGATAAATATTGTGGAAGCGATTCCAAGACTGATCGACGACCTGGAAAACGGAAGGAAGAGCAGTCTTTGGGACAAGCTTCGGGATGATGTGTTTGAACTGCGGATACATGTGAGCGGTGGACGGATCTTCCGATTATTTTTTGTACAAAAAAACGGGTTGTGTTTCTTGAATGGATTTATCAAGAAGACGCAAAAGACGCCTCCCGATGAGATACGGAAAGCCCTGGAACTTAAAAAACGAATCATGTAAGGGATTTTACATCGCCAAGAATCATGAAAAACGCCCTCCTTTGTTATGGATCGGATTTCTCAAACGGGATCCGGAGGAGGGCGCTTTTCTTTTTGTTTTTCCATTTCTATGGGGGCGGTCGGCTACGTCTCCCCAAACACCTGCTTTTTAAGCCGGATCCCCGTCGGCGTGGCGGCAAGCCCGGCCTGGGAGGTCTCTTTCAGTGCGCAGGGGAGCATGTCGCCCACCTGGCGCATGGCCATCACGCACTCGTCCACCGGGATCTTGCTCTCGACACCTGCCAGCGCCAGGTCGGCGGAGGTGAAGGCGATGGCGATCCCCGACACGTTCCGCTTGATACAGGGGATCTCCACCAGCCCGGCCACCGGGTCGCAGACCAGACCCAGCTGATTTTTGATGGCGATGGCGCAGGCCTCGCCGGCCTGGGTGGGAGTTCCGCCGGCCAGCTCCACCAGGGCGGCGGCGGCCATGGCGGAGGCGGAGCCGCATTCTGCCTGGCAGCCGCCCTGGGCACCGGCGATGGATGCCTGCCCGGCGATCACCATGCCGATGGCTCCCGCCGTGAAGAGGGCCATGACGGCGGCGTGCTCGTCACAGCGGCCCTCCTCCAGCATGGAGACGACGGTGCCCGGCAGGATGCCGCAGGAGCCGGCCGTGGGCGAGGCCACGATCTTTCCCATGGCGGCGTTGTATTCCGACACGGCCACGGCCCTGGCTATGGCGTGGTTTAAAAATTTTCCCGTGATGCCGCCGGTCTCGGCGTAAGCCCCCACCTTTGCGGCGTCGCCCCCGGTCAGGCCGGAGGTGGAGCGAAGCTCCGGATTTTTACCTTCCCGCACGGCCTCTTGCATGACGTGGAGACTTTTTTTCATTCGCTCGTACAATTCATCCGCCGGTATTTCCATCTGCTCGGCCTGATCGGACAATACCAGGGCAGAGATGGTCATTTGTTTTTCTTCTGCGGCTCTGCAGATGGCCGCAATGGAATCATAGTCCAGCATGACAGACATTTCCCCTTTCCTAGATTGCCTTGATCAGAATGACGTTGATGACGTTGGGAAGGATGCGCAGGCTCTGGATCAGGCTCTCCTCCACGTCCCCGTCCACCTCGATGGTCATGACCGCCTCGCCGCCCTTCTTCTTGCGGGCCAGCCGGAAATTGCCGATGTTGGTTCCGGAGTAGGCCATGAAGTTGGTCACGGCGGCGATGGTGCCCGGCTTGTCGTAGTGGAGTACCATGAGGGTGTTGTACTGTCCGGTGAAGGACACCTCCATCCCGTCGATCTCCGTGATCAGAATGTTTCCGCCGCCGATGCTGGCACCCTGTATGGTGCACTCGGCGCCGTTTTCCCCTTTCAGGTGGATCCTGGCGGTGTTGGGATGGGCGTCACGGATGTCTTCCGCAGTAAAGGAATAGACGAGACCTTCCTCCTCCGCCAGCGCCAGAGAACGGCGGATCCGCTCGTCGTCGGAGTGCATCCCCATGATGCCGGCGATCAGGGCCTTGTCGGTGCCGTGCCCCCGATAGGTCTGGGCGAAGGAACCGGAAAGCCGGATGTCTGCCCGCACGGCTTTTTCCTCCAGGATCTTCCAGGCCACCCGGCCCAGGCGCACGGCCCCCGCTGTGTGGGAGCTGGAGGGCCCGATCATGACCGGGCCGATGATGTCAAACACGTTCATATGGCCGCCTCCTGTCCTTTATTTTTTGATCCACTTCTCGTAGATCGTGTTCACGATGACGCCGATGGCATTGTCGCCGGATACGTTACAGGCGGTCCCGAAGGAATCCTGGGTGATGTAGAGGGCGACCATGATGGCGCAGATGGGGCCGTCCGGATTGCCGGCTTCCGCACCGAAGATCATGTACAGGAAGGGCAGGGCCGTCATGATGGAGCCGCCGGGAGCGCCGGGGGAAGCCACCATGGCGATGCCGAGGGTCATGATGAACGGGATCACCGTGGTGATGCTGATGGGAAGCTGGTTCATCAGGCAGACCGCGGTGGCACAGGCGGTGATGGTGATCATGGAACCGGCCATGTGGATGTTGGCGCACAGCGGCACCACGAAATTGCGGATCTGCTCGGAGACGCCGTCGTTTTTGGCGCATTCCAGGTTGACCGGGATGGTGGCCGCCGAGGACTGGGTCCCAAGTGCGGTCGTATAGCCGGGAATCTGGTTTTTAATCAGTGTGAGCGGGTTTTTCTTGCTGATGGTTCCCGCCACGATAAATTGGATGACGATGTAGATCAGGTGCATGATGATGACCACCAGGAATACCTTCCACAGGATGCTGAGAATTGCGAAGGTCTTGCCGGACTTGGTCATGTCGGTGAAGGTCCCGCAGATGTAGAGCGGAAGCAGGGGGATGATCACCGTATGGAGCACCTTGTCGATGATGCTGGAGAAATCCTTCATGCCGTTATAGAGGCTGCTGCCGATCTCCTTTTTGCCCCGCATGGTGGACAGGCACAGTCCCAGGACGAAGGCCAGGGCCACGGCCGACAGGGTATCCAGGATGGGAGCGAGGCTGATGCTGAAATAAGACGCCAGGGAATTATCCGCGGTCGCCGCGATCTGCTCCATGGCCTCCGGGCTCATGAAGCTGGGGAATAAGCCGCTGGCCACCAGGTAGGAACAGGTTCCCGCAATCAGCGTGGAGCCGTAGGCCAGACAGACCGTGATCAGCAGGAGCTTTCCGGCTCCCTGGCTAAGGTCTGCGATCCCCATGGTCACGTAAGCGACGATCATCAGCGGAATGACAAATTTGAGGAACGTGCTGAACAGCCCGGAAGCCGTGACGATGATGCGGCAGATGCTCTCCGGCAGGAACGATCCAAATAAGATACCGAGAATGATCGCGATGATGAGTTTTGGCACAAGGCCCAGTTTCTTCTTTTTCATACTGCAAACCCTCCATTGCTTTATGATTTGAATGTTATTTATACCATAACTTATTTTAGTAAGAAAAGCAAGGAGCTGTAAAAAAATAACAAAAATTTTTTTGTGAAGATGAGGTTTTCGTGTATTTTTACGGTTTGATGGATGCTTTTTAACAATTCCTCACAGTATCATACGATCTCACGTCCCGCAAGTAAAAAGCACTTTCCAGAAGCAGCAGATTGATGTATAATACAGGAACCATGCAATGCGAAACGGGCTGGATTGTATAAAAAGCTTTCATATACGGAAAAGGAAGAAGGAGGAAATGAACATGGGATTTGAATTACTTAAGTACACAGTGCCAGATTTTACACAGAAGAGGTTTGTATCCGCCCCGGAAGCGCATCTGGAGCCGGCGCCCAAAGACAGAGTGGCACCACAGGGGTATCATTCCACGACAATCTTTCCGGAGTATTTTAAGGTGAACGGAGACTGGCTTTTGGCAAAGGAGAGCCGGATGGACTGTGTGGCAGTCTATGAGAATGGGCAGATTGCTGTTCGAGAGTTTCGCAATCTGAAGGCTGGAGACCAGGTCTTTGTGGGACGGACAGAGCAGGCAGAGGAGGGGATCTATGTCTACACAGATGGATTTAAAGAACAGGGGAACCGTCTGGATGACACCTTCGCTTTTCGTCTGGGGCGTTCCAGAGAGACTGCATTCTCCAGAGACTACGATCATTTATATGAACTTTTGGAATATGAAAGGGAACATGGGAATATCCTCTGGGTTATGGGGCCGGCCTGCGCCTTTGATGCAGATTCCAGAGAGGCATTTTCCAAGCTGGTTATGGGCGGATATGTCCATGGACTTTTGGCTGGAAACGCACTGGCGACCCACGATTTGGAGGGCGCATATCTGAAAACGGCTTTGGGACAGGATATTTATACTCAGGAAAGCTACCCAATGGGGCATTACAATCATCTGGACACGATTAACCGGGTGAGATTTCACGGTTCCATTTCGGAGTTTATCGAGAAAGAGCAGATTCAGGACGGGATTATTTACAGTTGTGTGAAAAAACAGATTCCCGTGGTGCTGGCAGGCTCGATCCGCGATGATGGTCCCCTTCCCGAGGTATATGGGGATGTGTACGACGGCCAGGACGCCATGAGAGACTGTGTCAGGAAGGCGACAACCGTGATCTGTATGGCGACGACCCTTCACTCCATTGCCGTGGGCAATATGACTCCCTCCTTCCGGGTGTTGGCGGATGGAACTGTGCGCCAGGTATATTTTTACTGTGTGGATATCGCAGAGTTTGCAGTAAATAAATTGGCAGACAGGGGAAGTCTGTCTGCCAAGGGAATTGTTACCAATGTACAGGATTTCATTGTGAATGTCAGTAAAGGTGTGAGGCTTTAGGCTCACATTTCAATCTCCGTCCGGATACTTCCGAAGGATTTTTCCGCCTTGTTCTTGGATTTACCCACAGCCAGTGCCAGGCAGAGGATGGCGGCGAAAAAGGCCAGCTCCATGGCAAAGGAACGCCAGACGGGGGCGAGGGTTTCCTTATTTAATACGGTCAGATCGCAGATATCTGAGACGGCCTGCGAATACCAGTAGACCGGCGTAAACCGGGAGGCGGTGCGAAGCCCTTCGCTTAAAAATTCCAGAGGGACGAAGGCGCCGCCCAGGAAACTCAGAGCCAGGCTCAGAAAGTTGGCAATGGCATTCTGGGTGTTGGGGTTGGAGATAAAATAGTTGAGCAGCATGGCGATGGACAGCGCCACCAGGGTATAAAGGAAGCTGTTGACAAACAGGAGGGCGACGAGCCGCCCGTCGGCGCCGGCGAGGGAGGGCAGGGAGACCAGGTATCCCAGAAGGCTGGTCGCTAACCAGACGATGAAGCCCACGAGGGCGCAGTAGAGAAACAGTCCCAGGTTTTTCTGGCGGGCCGTGGTGGGGGCGCAGAGGTTCCGCATGCGAAGGTCCGGCCGCCTGAAGGACATGGTGATACTGCTTACGCACAGGAGCGTCACCACCATCAGGATGTAGGACTGGACCCGGTTGTAGGATTCGTACAGGTCACTGATCGGCCGGCTGTCCGTGTGGCGCACCGTCTCTGCGGAGGCTTCCAGGGAAAGGGCGTCTAAGGCCATCCCGGCGACGGCGGTCCGGTCAAGGGAAGTGTCCGCCTTGTGATAGGCATTTACATAGCTCCAGTACTGGTTTGCCAGGCTGTCCATGTAGTAGCTTTTCCCCGTTCCCGGTATGGACACGGCTTCCAGGGAAAGAGGATTGCCCGACCAGAGGGCTTCGTCAAAGCCCTCCGGAATGATCAGGATGTACTCGGTGGCATGGTAAAAGGCCGCATCCTGAAGTTCCTTTTTTTCGTCAGGAAGGACATGCTCCACGCCCCTGTCCCGCAAAAATTCCATGAGCCCTTCCGTCAGGGCAGTGTTCTCGTCCCGGTTGATGACGGTGAAGGCAGGCTGGACGGCGGAAAAATCCGTGGTCACTTGCTCCGAATAAAACGAGGCGATGATGATGAACATGGCGGTGAACATGGAAAGGTAAACCATGACCTGCACCGCGCGGCGTTTTAAGATCAGCAGAGAAGCTTTAAATACTTTCATAGCGCTGCCTCCTTAAGAAAAATGCGGTAATTACAGAGAACAATAGAGTCATTGCGGCTAGGATACCTAAGTTTAAGAAATACTGGCCGTATCCGTCGTAATAATACAGACAGTAAAGGGCGTCGGAGATCCGGGCCGCCGGATTTAACCAGGACAGAAGGGGAAGGGTCTTGGCGATCTTGTAATTGATACCGGAAACCATCATGCCCGCGCCGAAGCTGCAGGCCAGGGAGACGGAGATGATGATCGCTACCTTCACCCCTTCCTTTGCCCGGGAGATTGCCGTGACAAAGGAGCCGAAGGACATGCCCAGAAAGCTTCCGAACAGGCAGGTGACGATGACAGGGAGGAGTCCGGCTCCAAAATCCAACCCCAGGATGAAAATCAGGTAAGCCAGCAGAAACAGCATGCAGGCCATGTGTACCGTGAGGGCGGCCAGAAGGTCAAAGAATACCATAGGAAACCGCTTCGCAGGGGAGAGAGTTCGCCTGGCTCCCATGGGGGATAAGTTGGCCTGCAGATAGGAGACGCTGTCCAATCCCTGGAAGCCTCCATACATGCACACCATAGCGAGAAGCGCAAAAAAGTAATTTACGGTCTCCGAGGGAACATTTTTGGAGAGAGCAAGTTCCTTGGTCCAGGTCTCTGTCTGAAACAGGTTCAAAATCTGGGAGACGTCGGTGTTTCCTCTTTCCAGCAGAGAGACCACGGCATGCTTCGTTTGGACGTACTGGTCCAGGAAGCTCTTTAAGATGGTCTGGTTTAGGTCGTTTTTCGAGACGAAAAGCTTCGGGGAACCGTTTTCCAGAGAGAGGAAGCCCTCGATTTCCCCTTCCTTCAAGGCTTCCTCCGCCGCTTCCCGCGTGTCGTAGGAACGAAGCTCCAGAAAGCCTTCCTCCGGGTCGGAGACGGCCGAGAGGGTAGTCTGAAAGGCTGAGTCGTTCTCATATTCCTCCGAAGCCACGATCCCGGTGGGAATGGTTTTTAAAAGCTCCGCGTCCTCCAGTCCGGAGAAGGCGAAGTAGAACAGGGTCGCCATCATCAGGGGAAAGATCCAGGTCCATATGAGCGTTCCCTTGTTTCGGACGGAAACGAGGATGCGTTTGTAGTAAATATTTCCGAACATGAATATCCTCCTTTAATCCCTGAGTTGTTTGCCGGTGATCTCCAGGAACACGTCGTTCAAGGTGGGGGGTTCCGAGAAAACCTGACCGAAGGCCACGCCATTTTGCCTGAGCAAATCCAGGACATCGATGATGGGATGGCCGTTTCCCTTGCAGTCTGCCTTCAAGTGACCGTCGCCGTAATCGGCCCTGAGGACAGCCGGCAGGTTCCGGATTTGCTCCAGAACAGAGAAGGGCAGGGAGGCGGCTTCCACGGTCAGCTTTTCACCGGTGTGAATGAGGGCTGTCAGTTCCTCCCTGGTTCCGGTAGCGATGGCCCGGCCCTTATCCATGATCATGATTCGGGAACAGAGCTGTTCCACCTCTTCCATATAATGGGAGGTGTAGATGATGGTGGCGCCGGAGGCGTTCAGGGTCCGGATTCCCTCCAGGATGCTGTTGCGGCTTTGAGGATCCACAGCCACGGTGGGTTCGTCTAAAAAGATCAGCTCCGGCTTGTGGGCGATGCCGCAGGCGATGTTTAAGCGTCGGAGCAAGCCTCCGGAGAGCTTTTTTGGCAAAAACTTTCGAAAGTCCGAAAGTCCCGCAAAGGCGATGGCTTCCTCAACCAGCGGTTTTCTGGCCGTTTTTTCCGGCACGTAGAGACCGCAGAAATAATCAATGTTTTCCTGAACGGTCAGTTCGTTGAACACGGCCACATTCTGGGGAACCACGCCGATCTTCTTTTTGCTCTTGTAATTGGTGGGGGACATGGGTTCCCCGAAGAGAGAGATTTCCCCTTTGTCGTAAGTCAAAAGGGACAGGATGCAGTTGATCGCAGTGGTCTTTCCGCTTCCGTTTGGACCTAACAGTCCGAAAATCTCCCCGTCCTGCACGTCCAGGTTGAAATGGTCCAGGGCGACCAGCTTCCCATAGCGTTTCACCAAATTTTTCACATGAATCATATCAGGGGTCCTTTCTGTTTAAACATAAATTCACAATATTTTTTATCGTTCAAGATATCCTATATCCATATGATAGAGGAAACCGGGAGAAAAAAACAGTGAAGGATGTCAGAAGATTAAAATGACATCTGTCATGTTTGGGTTGCTTATTGTGGAGGGATTCGTTAAAATAAATCCAGGAACAAAACATGATGTATCAGCGTCTGGGGAGGCGGGCAATGCAGAAACTTACAGACAAGCTGTTTTTATTTTTGGTGTGCTTCCTTCCTTTGTTATGGGAACAGGAGGCGGCAGGGCTTCCTATGGTGGCGGCATTTCTGGTGGCCCTCATGGTTTCTTCCCTGGGGAGTGCGCTGGAGGTGGAACGCTGGGGATGGTTCGGCGCCCTTTACTGCATGGGTGGAATCTGGTGGGAAGAGTTTCTTGTCTTCCTGCCGCCGATGGCATATGACTGTGCCGGGCAGAGGCGGTGGCAGTTTCGGTTTGTGTGGGTAGTCCCGCTATGCATCTGCGCGCACGTGGCGGCGCAGTCCGGGGAAATCGGACGGTTTTTGACGGCCTTGGTGCTTTGTATGGCCGGATTTTTTCTGAGAAAAAAGACCGGGGCCTACCAAAATATTGTGGATGCTTATTTCTGGATGCAGGATTCTTCCAGGGAGCAGGCCCTTTACCTGGAGGAAAAGAACACGGAACTGATGGAGAAACAGGATTACGAGGTGCGGCTGGCGACCTTGAACGAGCGCAACCGGATCTCCAGGGAGATTCATGACAACGTGGGGCATCTGCTCACCAGATCCATCCTCCTGGTGAGTGCCATGACGGTGGTCCACGGAAAAGACGAGACATTTGCCGGAGAGCTTTTGCAGGTGAAGGAGACCCTGTCCGAGGCCATGGACAGCATCCGGGAGAGCGTCCACAATCTTCACGACGAAGCGGTGGACCTGGAATTTCAGCTAAAAAAACTGGCGGAAGCGTTTACGTTCTGCCCGGTGACTTTCCGTTACAAGGCCGGAAGGCTTCCGGCGGAGGCTAGTTACTGCATGATCGCCATCGCAAAGGAGGGGCTTTCCAACATCGCCAGGCACAGCAATGCCACGGCTGCGGAGATTTTGGTGGTGGAGCACCCGGCGGTGTGTCAGCTTGTGATCCGGGACAATGGAACCGGGGCCCGCCTGGACGGCGGCGGAGGCGGGATCGGACTGCAGAACATCCGGGAGCGGGCGGAAGCCCTGGGAGGGAATTTCCGCGTTGACACGGAGAAGGGCTTCCGCCTCTTCGTGTCGCTTCCTCTCCCCGGAAGAGGCTTGCGTCAGAAAGGAGTTTGAACATGAATCTTATCATCGTGGACGACGATCGACTGGTCTGCATGTCCTTAAAGACCATTCTGCAGGCGGAAGAGGGGATCACCGTCCTGGCGACGGGGGAGAGCGGCCCGGAGGCGGTCTGGCTGTACGGTGAATATCGGCCGGACATTCTTCTGATGGACATCCAGATGGGAGGCGGGAACGGCCTGGACGCGGGGGAGGAGATCTTAAAGCGTTACCCGGAGGCTAGGATTCTTTTTCTGACCACCTTTTCCGACGACGATTATATTTTGAAGGCATTAAAAATTGGCTCCAAGGGATACCTGATCAAACAGGATATCGCCTCAATTGCCCCGGCCTTAAAAGCGGTGATGTCGGGGCAGAGCGTGTTTGGAAATGAGGTCGTGACCAGGCTTCCGGAGCTGATGAAACAGCGGAGAGGAGTTGATCTTTCGGATTACTCCATGGGGGAACGAGAGAAGGAGCTGGTCCGGCTGGTGGCGGAGGGCCTTAGTAACCGGGAGATCGCCGATTCCATGTGCCTGAGCGAGGGGACGGTGCGCAATTATTTGAGCGTCGTCCTGGAGAAGCTGGGGCTCAGGGACAGGACCCAGCTCGCGGTGTTTTATTTGAAAGGGGAAATGCGGTAGATGAAGGTTTTATTTGTGGAGGATGACCACAGCATTGCCATGGGACTTGAATATTCCCTAAAGCAGGAAGGATATGAGGTTCATACCTGCCATACGGTGGCGGAGGCCATGGGGGTGCTCGCGGAAGAGCGGTTTGATCTGTGTCTGCTGGATGTGACCTTGCCGGACGGAAACGGATATGAGATCTGTAAACAGGTGAAACAGCGGGAAGATACGGCGGTGATTTTTCTTACGGCCTGTGACGACGAGGGCAATGTGGTCATGGGGCTTGACATGGGAGCCGACGATTACATCACAAAACCGTTCCGGATCCGGGAGCTTTTGTCCAGGATGAAATCGGTGCTGCGCCGTTATCGGAAGATTGATCATGCAGAGCAGGTGTTCCGGATTCGGGATATTGTCGTACATCCGCTGTCCGCGAAGGTCTACAAAGGGGAGAAGGAGCTGGCTTTAACGGCGATGGAATATAGGCTGCTCTTAACCCTCGTTCAGGCGGAGGGGCGGGTTTTAAGCCGAAATCAGCTTTTGGAAGGCCTGTGGGACATCGGCGGAGATTATGTCAATGACAATACACTGACGGTTTATATTAAGAGACTCAGAGAGAAGCTGGGCGGTGAAAATGGAGAGGCAGAACTGATCAAAACGGTGCGGGGGATTGGCTATCGGCTGGGAGAGTGACATGTTTCGAAACAGAGAATTGAAATATGGGTGTATTGTTTATGCGGGAGCCGGGGTGATCTGTGGCAGCGCGGTGTTTGCGGAATCCAGGGAGAGCTTTGCCTGGTTTCTTATATTTTTTGCGGCAGGGCTTGCCTCTTTTCTGGTGGGAAATGGCCTGCGTTATCGGAAGATCAGGGCTCTTTCCCTATATTTGAAGAGGGTGTTAAACGGAGAGCGGCAGCTTGATATTCCGGACAATGCCGAGGGGGAACTGAGCATTCTCCGGAATGATATCTACAAGCTGGTGACGAAGCTGGAGACCCAGGCAGAGCTTCTTCTTGCCGACAAGGCTTATCTGGCGGATTCCCTGTCGGATATTTCTCATCAACTGAAGACACCGATGACCTCGATGATGGTGATGACGGATATTCTGCGGGATCAGAACCTTCCGGCAAAGCAGAGAGACGAGTTTGTCAAATCCATTCAATCCCAATTAGAACGGATGGAATGGCTGCTCACCTCCCTTCTCAAAATGTCCAAGCTGGATGCGGGAACCATTCAGTTTAAAAAAGAGAGGGTCCAGGTGAGGGCGTTGGTGAGGAAGGCCACCGAGCATTTGCTGATTCCCATGGAGTTAAAAAATCAGACCTTTACGGTGGATATTCCGGAGGATATGGTGCTGGTCTGCGATTTTCACTGGACGGCGGAGGCTGTCGCCAATGTGGTGAAAAATTGCATGGAACATACACCGGAAAACGGACGGATTGCCATTTACAGTGAGACCAGAGGAATTTACACGCAGCTTGTGGTGGAGGACAACGGTGAGGGGATCGCGCCGGAGGATCTGCCCCATATTTTTGAACGGTTTTATAGAGGGAAAAATGCGGGAAAAGACAGCGTCGGTATCGGCCTTGCCATGGCGAAATATATTTTGGGGATCCAGAGCGGACAGATCGAGGCAGTCAGTGAACCGGGAAAGGGGACCAGGTTTATATTCCGGCTCTATCATCTGGTGGTGTGACACAGACATCCCCAGGGGCTTCCCCCGGGGAGGGAATTTTTGGAATAAACAGAGAAAATAAGGCAATACTATGACAAATCCATATTATACTCACAGGTATATGAGTATATGAAAAGAAAGGAAGATTTTCATGAGAAAGCGATTTGTCATAGGCGTTGGAATGATTCTTCTGATGCTTACTGCGGGAATTTCCGCGCAGGCGCAGAGAGGTAACCATATTGCCGGATTTGATATCCGGTGGATCAAAGATTACGAACCTTCAAGGGAGGATGGTGTGTCCATGGTAGGCGAGCCGGACTGGGATGCAGAGCCGGGGACGGCCGGGTCAGCAGTGATCGCCGGTGGACTGGCCGCCGATGTGGGACAGATGCTCGTAGCGGCTGAAACGGATTTGGCCGGTGGGGACACAGAGGGAGCCGCGGCGGGGGCCGAGGTGGAAGAAGCCGGCGGAGAAGCCGTGGAGGAAACCGATGCGGAGGAAGCGGTGATGGACGACTGGGTCAGTCTGGGCGACGACTGGGTCATCACCTATTACTGTCCGCTCTCCTGCTGCAATGACCAGTGGGCTTGGCAGACCAGCACCCAGGAGCCCATGCAGCTTCACCATACCATTGCCGTGGACCCTTCTGTGATTCCTTATTATACCCATGTGCGCATCGGTGGTCTGGATTATGAATATGTGGCGGAGGACTGTGGCGGAGGCATCAAGGGGAAGCGCATCGATGTGTTGGTGGATAACTGTACCATAGCCAACCGGATGGGCGTCGATCGGAATGTGGAGGTCTGGGTAAAAAGATGATAATGGCTGCAGATAAAGATGCTGCAGACAGAAATCTGTAGGGAATCATTGACAAATACTTTGAATATCGATACAATGAATGGAACAGTGCCGGGAGGGGTCCCTCCCGGTTACATATCATCAACGAAAAAAATGTGAAAAACATGAATTTTAGTGGCCAAAGGGCCAGGGGAGGAAAAATGGCAGATTATGTACTTGTGACGGACGGCACGGCGGATCTGCCCGGCGAGCTTTTTGCTAAGCTGGGGGTGGAGGTTGTGCCGATGGAGTTTCTCGTGAATGAAAAGCCTTATCAGCACTATGCAGACGCCCGGGAGATGAGTTTTGAGGAATTTTACAGGCGGGTGAAGGCCGGGGATAAAGTCAGCACCTCTCAGATCAATTATTTTACCTATGAGGAAGTGTTTTCTCCGATTCTCGAGAAAGGGCAGGACATTTTGTATCTGTGCTTTTCGTCAGGCCTTAGCGGAACCTATCAGGCATCCCTCATGGCAGCGGAGACCTTGATGGAGAGGTATCCGGGCCGGAAAATTGTCAGTGTGGATTCTCTCTGTGCTTCCATCGGCGAGGGGCTTTTGGCTTATCGGGCGGGTCTTAAGAAGCAGGAGAGGCTGTCCATGGAGGAGCTGGAGACATGGATCTATGAGAATCGTTTAAAGGTGCGCCACTGGTTTGTGGTCGATGATCTGGATCATTTGAGGCAGGGGGGAAGGATCTCGGCAGCGGCCGCTATTTTGGGAACTGCTCTCGGCGTAAAACCGCTTCTCTCGGTGGACCGGGAGGGGAAGCTGGTGACGGCGGCGAAGCTTCGCGGCCCGAAAAAGGTGTTGGAGACCTTTTGCCAGAAGATCGAATCGGAGGGATACAGAAGCAGTGAGCAGACGGTGGTCATCGGTCATGCCGCCAACTTAGAGTTAGCTGAAAAATTGAAGAGTACACTTTTAGAGCGGGGACTGATCGGAGACGCCATCGTTGCCGATATCGGACCGGTCATCGGAGCCCATGTGGGAGCCGGCATGTGTGCCCTTGTCTATACCAGCGATGTGGACCTGCAGTAAAATGGAAATTCCGGATGGTGGGGGAAGACGATGAAAGAGTATGAGATTGTATGGGAGATTTTTAACCAGTGTGCCAACAACCAGATGCGGGATGTGTTGATCGAGGAGGCGGAGCTCGCCTGTCCGGAGGAATACGTGAAAAAGAAGTTCAAGGGCAAAGCCGTTACATACGAGAGGGAGTGTTTGGCCGACGGGACGGAAGTCTTTCATATTGATGCATCGGGAATCAAAGAGCGGTGCACCTTTACAGAGATTTAAAAAGGCGCACGCTATTTTACAAATCGATCGATGGCCCTGGAGAGTTCCTCCAGGGCTTCGTGGTCCCCGGACTCCACCGCATCTACGATGCAGTGTTCAATGTGATCCTGGAGGATCACTTTCCCCGTGTTGTTGATGGCGGACTTCACGGCGGAGAGCTGAATCAGCACTTCACTGCAGTCCCTCCCATCCTCCACCATCCGCCGGATGGACTCCAGATGGCCGATGGCCCGGCTGAGACGGTTTAAGACTGCTTTGGTGTTGGTGTGTACATGAGCATGGCCGTGAGAGTGGCCGTCGTGGCTGTGTACGATCACTTCGCCGTTCTCTCTTATATGTGTATGGGTATGCTTTTCTTTCAATCGAATACCGCTCCTGTCTTTCTGATTTTGCCCGCGCTTTCCGGCGCGGGAACTGTATTGTCACATTTTAGCACAAAATTCATTCACCCACAAGCCCCCCTGCCGGATCGAACGGTCAGAAAAACTCCGCAGGTGCATAAGGGAATGCATCCGCGGAGCTCACGATTCGATTTTTACAGATATTTTTTCAGTGTATCTACTTTGTCCAGGCGCTCCCAGGAAAGATCCAGATCGTCTCTTCCGAAATGTCCGTAGGCGGCCGTCTGTTTGTAGATGGGCCTTCTCAGATCCAGCATCTTGATGATCCCGGCGGGTCTTAAGTCGAAGTTTTCGCGGATGATATCCACCAGCTTCCGGTCGGAGAGCTTTCCGGTGCCGAAGGTGTCCACCATGACGGAGGTGGGCTGGGCCACGCCGATGGCGTAGGAGAGCTGGATCTCGCACTTGTCGGCCAGGCCGGCAGCTACCAGGTTCTTTGCCACGTAGCGGGCTGCATAGGCCGCGGAACGGTCCACCTTGGTGCAGTCTTTTCCGGAGAATGCGCCGCCGCCATGCCTTGCGTAGCCGCCATAGGTGTCGACGATGATTTTCCGTCCCGTGAGGCCGCTGTCGCCGTGGGGACCGCCGA
The DNA here is from genome assembly GCA_910587905.1 of uncultured Lachnospiraceae bacterium. Lineage (GTDB taxonomy): Bacteria > Bacillota > Clostridia > Lachnospirales > Lachnospiraceae > Lientehia. Next base: position 23,802 of record CAJUOF010000187.1, on the reverse strand, counting down.
TCACAAACCGCCCGGTGGGATTGACGAAGAACTTGGTCGTCTCATCCACCAGCTCGGTGGGGAGTACAGGGTCAAACACGTACTTCTTGATGTCCTGATGAATTTGTTCCTGGGTCACGTCCGGGTCGTGCTGGGTGGAGAGCACCACCGCGTCCAGATGGACCGGCTTTCCGTTCTCGTCGTATTCCACCGTCACCTGGCTCTTGCCGTCGGGACGCAGATATTTCAAGGTTCCGTCTTTGCGAACCTTTGTGAGCTGTCTCACCAGCTTGTGGGCCAGGGCGATGGGATAGGGCATATATTCCTCCGTCTCGTTGGTGGCATAGCCGAACATCATACCCTGGTCGCCGGCGCCGATGGCCTCGATCTCGTCGTCGGACATCTGGTTCTCCTTCGCCTCCAGAGCTTTGTTCACGCCCATGGCGATGTCTGTGGACTGTTCGTCGATAGCCACCATGACGGCGCAGGTGTTGCCGTCAAAACCGTATTCCGACTTGTCGTAGCCGATCTCTAAAACAGTCTCCCGGACGATCTTCTGAATGTCCACGTAAGCCTTGGTGGTGATCTCGCCCATGACCATGACAAAGCCGGTGTTGCAGCAGGTCTCGCAGGCGACCCGGCTCATGGGGTCCTGCTCCAGCATGGCGTCCATAATGGCGTCGGAAATAGCGTCGCACATTTTGTCGGGATGGCCTTCCGTCACCGACTCGGAAGTAAACAAGTACTTTTCCATAGAGGTTCTCCTTTCTGTTGGCACCTTCGTGCACGGAAAAAGTCCGCCATAAGCGGACTCTGATAGACTTCGTATCTCATCCTCTTATTGTTCGATATCTCGCTCAGGTTGGCACCTTCCCGAAAGGGGGTTGCCGTGGCTTCACAGGTCCTATGTACCTCCACCACTCTGAATAAGGGAATTGCGGACTTTGTATGAAATTGTGAGGGATACACTGGGTATCCTAAGCTGTATCATGACACAGTTTGGAAGCTGTGTCAAGTGGTTTCCAAATGTTTTTTATGGTTTTTTCATGAAAAGGTTCCAGAAGATGAAATTGCGCAACGGCTTTTGTTATGGTAGAATGAAAAACGGACGGACAAGAGAACGAGAAAATACGGGAGGAGGTGTCCGGGCGTGGATTATATCGTGCTGGATCTGGAATGGAATCAGAGTCCCAGGGGAAAAGCCGGGGAACGGTTCGGACTTCCTTTTGAGATCATTGAGATTGGAGCGGTAAAGCTGGATGAGAACCGGGCGGTCTGCAGCCGGTTTCAGGAGATGATCCGGCCGGCGGTTTACAGACAGCTTCATTATAAGACAAGGGAAATTCTTCAGATGGATATGGAGGAGCTGCGCGCTGCCCGCAGCTTTAAAGAAGTCATACAGGACTTTTTTGCATGGTGCGGGGAGGACTACGTGATGTGCACCTGGGGCTCCATGGATCTGACGGAGCTTCAGCGGAACCTGAACTATTTCCGAGTGAAAAATCCCATGAAGAAACCCCTGTTGTATTATGATATACAAAAGCTGTTCAGCATTCTCTATGAGGACGGGAAGAGCCGCCGTTCCTTAAAAGACGCGGTGGTGTATCTGGAAATTGAGCAGGACATTCCCTTTCACAGGGCTCTCGACGATACCCTGTATACGGCAAAAATCATGAAGAAGATGGATATGGATGCGGTGGGGCAGTATTTGTCTGTGGACTATTTTCGCCTGCCTCAGAAACGCGAGGAGGAGCTTCACATTGTTTTTGACCGGTATGCCAAGGATGTCTCCAGAGTTTTTGCCGACCGGGAGCATATTATGGAGGATAAGGAGATGACTGCCACGAAATGCTATCTTTGCGGCAGAAGTCTCAGAAAAAAGATCCGTTGGTTTCCGGCAGGGGGAAAAAATTATCTCTGCCTGGCATACTGTCCGGAACATGGCTATATGAAGGGGAAGCTGCGGTTAAAGAAGGCCGAGAGGGGCGGCGTGTTTGCCGTCAAGACCTTGAAGCTGATCTCTGAGACGGAGGTGGAGGAGCTTCGTCTGAAAAGGAAAGAGCTGGAAAGAAAGAGACGCACAAAAGCAAGGCAAAAGGCTTCCGGTTAAGCCGCCTTGCTTTTGTGCGCCGGATGTCATCTGCGTTCCATGGTCTCGCTCTCTCTGCGGAACCGTTTGTGACGTTTTCTGTATCTGCGGCGGAAATCCTTTTTGGCCTGCTTCGCCCGAATCAGCGTAGGATTCTTGGGGGGACGGCGTCTCCATAAATTTCGGAGCTTCCGAATCAGCAGGATCAGGAGGACGAGAGCCAGGATACCGCCTCCGGCCCATGCCAAGAGCCAGGGATTATCGGAGATCTTGGAGAAGATCCCGGAGAAGAAATTGCCGATGGAGGCCAGAATGCCGGGTTTTTTGCTGCCGGCCTTCTTGTCATCTGTTTTTTCGGCGGGACGATCTAAGGATGATGTTTCCTTCTCTTCCTCTGTGCGCTCTGGGTCCGGATTTTTGCTCTCGGGATCCCTTGGGGCATGGGCGGCGAAATCGAAATGCTCATTCCCGGATTCTGTCAAAAGCAGAGAACCATAACCCAAAGGAACCCCTTGCCAGGAATAGGTAATGTCTGCAAAGGCGCCTTGGGGGGAGTCCGTATTTAAGGATAGGCTGCTCCCCAGGGAGGAGACGGGGACACCGTTTGGCAGAATGGCCCAGCCGTCGTCGGACAGTTTAAAATCAGCCGCCGAGGTGTCAAAAATACTCTGGGAGGAGGATAGGAAATTGAGTCCGGACAGGGCGTCAATCTGCGTGTCAGCCATATTGTGTGAAGTGAAATTGTCAAAGCCGTAGTCGAGCATGGCGATGGTGTCGGCGTAATGTTTCCAATTGGACTTCATGGAAACGGCGATCAGTTCCATGTCCCCCCGGACGGCGTAAGTCACCAGCGTATTTCCCGCCTCGGGCGTATAGCCGTTTTTCCCGGTCACAGTACCCTCATAGGTGTACTCCGACTGGGTGAGCATCTTGTGGCTCTGATGGAGATAACGGGCCTCCGGCTGTTTGTTGGTGGGTTCGATGGTGTATTTTTCGGCAGAAGAGAGCCGGATGAAGGTTTCGTTGTGGCAAAGCTCCTTCATGATCAGGGCCATGTCATGGCAGGAGGAGTAATGATTCTCGTTGTGGAGGCCGTGGGCGTTGACGAAATGGGTGTTGGTACAGCCAAGCTGCCTGGCCCGATTGTTCATCATCTCGGCAAAGGCGTCCATACTCCCGGCCACATGTTCCGCCAGACCATTGGCAACCTCATTGGCAGAATGGAGAAGAAGGGCGTACATACACTGTTCGACGGTAAGCTGCTCCCCGTCGGTGACTGCAATGTTACTGGAATCGTATTCAATGCTGGTGGCAGCCTCGTAGGAAAAAGTCACCACATCTGACAGGGGGACATTTTCCAGAACCAGAAGTGCGGTCATCAGCTTGGTAATGCTGGCCGGATAGAGCTGTTCGTCCCCGTTTTTTTCAAAGAGGATGGTCCCTGTCTTGGCGTCCATCAGAAGTCCGGCTTCTGCCTCCAGGGTGGGGCCGGCGGGCCAATCGGCCAGGCTGGACGGTTCTTTGGCAGGCTCACCGGAAGGGATTTCCCCGGCGGCGAGGACTGGCTGGCCGTATACGGCAGATAAAAGGTATAAAGCCCCAAGGAGCAGACAAAATACCCGTGACAATTTCTTCATTGGATCAATGACTCCTTTTTACAAGTAGTATTATAAAACTAACCGTTGATTGCATCCATTATAATGGAAAATGCTGTTTGTGGCAAGTAAAACCCAAAATATTCCGGTGTTTTTTGCTAAAAGTGGGGGACAAAGCCCAAAAAACGACTAAAAATGAGAGGAATTACAGAGGATGAGACTGAGAAACGTGAGGGGAGCCAGGGAGGTTCTGGCGGAGAGCAGTTATGTGGAGGCAGAGCCGGAGGCGAATCGGGGGACATGGAAAGCAGTTTTTGGAAACGAACATCCGATTCACATGGAGATTGGCATGGGAAAGGGGAAGTTTCTCCTGGAATTGGCCATTCTCCATCCGGAAATCAATTACATTGGAGTGGAGATGTATGCCAGTGTGCTTGTTCGGGCGGTTCAGAAGCTTGAAGAGGTGCCGGAGATTCCCAATCTGCGTTTTTTGAATGTCCCGGCGGAATCTCTGGAGACCATGTTCGCGCCGGGAGAGGTGGATCGGCTCTATCTGAATTTTTCCGACCCATGGCCCAAAGCACGCCACGCGAAGCGGCGGCTGACCTCACCGGTGTTTTTAAAACGGTATGAAGGTATTCTGAAGGAGGGCGGCCTGGTGGAATTCAAGACGGACAACCGGGAGTTGTTCGAATATTCCCTGAGCTCTGTGGAAACGAGTGGTTGGAGGCTTGCTGCAGTCACCTTTGATCTTCACAGCGACAGAGTGCTTTGCCGGGGAAATGTGATGACAGAATATGAACAGAAGTTTTCTGAGAGAGGGCAGGCCATCTGTAAGCTGGTTGCGGTCCGCCGGTGAAATCGGGAAGAAGCTGCGGCTTTCCAATACCTTTTGCACAGGGACGCATATTATATAGGTAAGAATGTTACCGGGGGCGGTCCGTGTGAAACGAAAAATGACGCTGCAGGAAAAGTTGTCCAGATGTCTCTGTGATAAACAGGACTTGAATCGAAAGGCATTAAAGATCCAGAAATGCTTAAAAGAAATTGAAGAGCTGTTAAACAAAGGCTGTTCGCCCTGCAAGTAGAGGAAACGCGGATAAAAGGGAACGATGCGGGGTGGGGACAGATCAAGAAGCCGCAGGCGTGCAAAAAACGTAAAAAAATAAAAAAAAATAAAAAAACGCTTGCATTTATGAAAACATTGAGATATAATAATGTCCGTGCCCACAAGACAAGCTTGAAACAAGCGTCTGTGGCACGGGAAATATGCGCTGCTAGCTCAGTTGGTAGAGCACCTGACTCTTAATCAGGGTGTCCAGGGTTCGAGCCCCTGGCGGCGCACGAAAGCACTGTCTTTGATGAACTGTCATTGGGGACGGTGTTTTTTTGTTGTATGATTTTGATTGATAGAAAACCTTATTTCCCCATTTCTTAAGAAAGTTTTCCGTTTACAAAGTCTCCGCAATGATTTACAATCGAAGGTAGAACATATGGTATGGCAGAGAGGTATTCAATATGGAGTTGACCTTTGGCGAACAGATCAAAATTATACTGAAACGAAAAAATATGACGATCCGCCAGTTGGCAGAGCTGGTGGAGGTTCAGACAGGAAAGCCCATGTCCAGACAGAATCTGACCCAAAAGCTAAACCGGGATAATTTTCAGGAACAGGACATGAAAGAGGTTGCGCAGGCGTTGGGGTGTGTGGTACAGATTTCCGTGGTTGATCCGGGGGAGGCAGCAGGACCGTCCGTCCAAAATGCCGCGGCTCTTCAGGCCGCGGACCAGGTACCGGAGCGGCGTCCGGCAAAGGGGAGGGCAGCAGGAACAGCGGCCCGCCTTGCAAAGAAGGAGGCGGCCATCACCAGGCAGCCGATTCCGGAGGAGCCGGAAGCAAAAGAGGTAGAGCCAAATAAGCCGGAGGAGGATATGCTGGCCTGGGCCCGCAAAAAGCCTCTTGTCTGGCCGACCTTAACCGTACCGACCATGGCAGTGCGGGAACCGGAAGCGGGGGATTTGCCGTTTGCGGAAGAGCTGTTTCCTGAACCGGAGGATTTGGAAGACGCGGCTTTTTGGGAAGAAGCTTCCGTCACAGAGGATTTGACGAAATCGGAGAGTCCACAGGAACCGGAGGCTTTCGGAGAGCCGGAGAAGCCGGAGGAAGGAGAGATTTTCAAAGAGCCGGGGAAATCGGAGGCTTTCGAGGAATCGGAGAAGCCGGAGGAAGGAGAGATTTTCAAAGAGCCGGGGAAACCGGAGGCTTTCGAGGGATCGGGGAAACCGGAGGAAGAAGAAGCTTTCGAAGAGTTGGAGAAGCCGGAGGAACGAGAGGTTTTCGAGGAATCGAAGAAGCCGGAGGAAGGAAGAGAGTTCGGGGAGCCGGAAGAGCGCGGAAGCCAGGAGATTCCGGAAGAGGCGGAGGACCTGGAAGACTTAGAAGATTTCGGGGACTTAGAATTCTTTGATTTGGAAGATTTTTATGGGAAGGAGGCTTCTCCTGTGCCGGAGGCCGACATATCCTCCGCCTCTGCGCCCTATGTAATTTCGAGGGAGGATGCAGAAAAGAAACCGGAGGTATCGGAGGAAGTCGGGGAGGACTCTCCGCTGGAGTTCTTTGAGCCAGAGAGTTTCTCCGGGAGCCGGGGAGACATCTCTTCCGTATCCGCCCCTTATGTGATTCCCAGAGAGCCGGAGGATATTCCCCCCGTGAAGCCCATGGGGGAGAACGGATACTGGCAGGATATGGAGGAGCCTGAACAGGCGGACGAGGCAGAGGTGTTCGGGGGAGAACAGCAGGAGGAACCGGAAGAAGAGGAAGAGCCTTTGAGCCCGGATATGGAGAAGAAAATAGCTTCCTGGGATGCGGCGGTGAAACTGCGTCTCGAGAATCCGTTTTTGCGGTCGCTGGAGGGACGAGCCCGCCGGGGAGCGGAGCAGGAAAGAGAAAATCGTGCAGTGAGAGACATGCAGGGAGGGCCGAAGCTCCGAATTTTGCCGGAAGCCCGCACGGAGACGGGAGGACAGATAAACCGGGAGGAAAGACCGGAAGAGGAATCCTTAGACCTACAGGGACCGGCGATCGACCCGGCCACCGGAAAGGAATATGAGACCAACACGGTGAAGCATCATCCCACACAGCCGGATATGCTTTTGGTGTATGACCAGGATGAGCACAGATGGATTGTGCAGGCGGAGCGGGCTTTTCTAAATTTCCAGATCAATAAACGGGCTCTTCTGGGAAAGGATTATGAGCCGCCGGTATATTTAGATTGAGCAGTGAAAGGAATGACATGGAGAAAAACGGGAAGAAATACAGAGGGATTATTTTTGATTTGGACGGGACACTGATCGATACGCTGGAGGATCTGGCGGACAGTGTCAACGAGGCGCTGGAGCGGATGGGATATCCGGTTTGGCCGGTGGAGGCGTATCGTTTCAAGGTGGGGCGAGGTTTCCGGAATCTCATGGAGAACAGCGTACCGGAGGCGGTCAGGGAGGATGACGGCGTCATTGAACAGATGCTGAGCTTTTTTGTGGAGGCGTATGACCGCCGCTACATGGACAAAAGCCATCCTTACGAGGGCATCGGCAGACTGTTGGATGAATTGGCGGGGAGCGGAATTTTTCTGGCAGTCAATTCCAACAAGCGGACAGATTACACGGAGAAGCTCATTGACAAGCTGTTTGGACGTATTCCCTTTGTGGGAGTATTTGGGGAGCGGGCGGGGGTGCCGAAGAAACCGGACCCGGCCGGAGCTCTGGAGCTTTGTGAACGGATGGGCCTTAAGCCGGAGGCGGTGCTCTACGTGGGAGATTCCGGCACCGACATGAAGACAGGTAAGAATGCAGGGATGGATACTGTCGGTGTGGGTTGGGGCTTTCGGGGCTTTCCGGAGCTCAAGGAAAATGGGGCGGTCTATCTGGCCGAGACTGTGCAGGACATCTTGGACCTCGTAAGGGCTTGACAGAATTTAGAAAATATTAAGGGAATCCCACGGGGATTTTCAGATTGGCCTGCTATAGTAAACGACAAAGGTGTAAGCATGCTTGTGAGGACAAGAGGAAACGCAGGAGGGGGATGTGACATGGATGACATTACCATATTGGTATGCGACGACGACAGGGAAATCGTGGAAGCGATTGATATTTATCTCAGACAAGAGGGTTACAATGTCCTGAAAGCCTATGACGGTGAGGAAGCAATTAAGCTTTTGGCGGACAACAAGGTGGAGCTCCTTCTGATCGATGTGATGATGCCGAAGCTGGACGGCATCCGGGCGACCCTCAAGATCCGGGAGACCAGCAGCATTCCCATTATCATCCTGTCGGCAAAGTCTGAGGATGTGGACAAAATCCTGGGACTCAACATCGGAGCAGACGATTATATTACCAAGCCTTTTAACCCGTTGGAGCTGGTAGCCAGGGTGAAATCTCATATCCGGAGGTATACGAAGCTGGGAACCATGGCTATGGAAAACGGCGATACCATTCACAAGACCGGGGGCCTCTGTATTAATGACGACACCAAGGAAGTGACCGTGGACGGGGAGGCGGTGAAGCTGACTCCCATGGAGTACAATATCCTCCGTTTCCTGGTCATGAATGCGGGGAAGGTTTTTTCCATTGAGCAGATTTACGAGAATATCTGGAATGAGGAGGCCATCGGTGTGGACAATACGGTGGCTGTCCATATCCGGCATATCAGAGAGAAAATTGAAATCAATCCCAAGAATCCTACTTATTTAAAGGTGGTCTGGGGTGTGGGCTATAAGGTAGAAAAGCTTTAAAAGACGGAGGGCCTGCCATGAAGGTGCGCAGATATACGCAGAAAAAGAAACTGGGAGCAGTGTTGCTTTTTGTCCTGTTCATGTGTATAACGGTGGCCGGAGGGGCGGGCCTTTACTATGTCAATAATTTTGGGGATTACCTTTATAGTAAGAAGGAACTGATTCAGATGGGGCGGTTTGAACACACGGCGACCTTGGAGCAGAAGATTTTGCGGGATACGGAGGATATTTTTGCCTACGCGTCTCTGTCCCAATTTTTTACGAATTCTGATGAGAAAAACAGGAAAGAGCCCCTGTATATCGCTGAGATCAATGGGGTACAGTACTATCTCTGCATTCAGGATCTGGAAAATATCAGCCGGATGTTGGGAGAGATCACCCGGCAGGAGGAAGCGGGGGAACAGACGGAGACGGCGAAGATCGCAGAGTCGGAGGAGGCGGAGACGGAGTCGCCAAGGCAGGAGCTTACGGAGGCGGAAATTGACTTTGGGGTGACTGGGACGGCCGTTTCTGAGACGATCCTTGATTATATTGACGCGAATCCGGAGGAATACAAGGCATATTATGTGGATTATCTGCTGGAAGAGGGATATGATCTGGAGGCGGCCATAGAGAGCCAGGACGACTGGCATACGCTGACGGATGCCCAGAAATTGCGGCTTGTCAATGTGCAGGGATGGCCGGGGTCGGAGGAGCTTGCGCTTATCGCATTAAAAACGACGGCAGAAATTTCCGTTTATCCGGGGCAGACCTGTTTGGTGACCTATGATTTCCTGCAGCAGAAGGATGTCCAGTACGAGGAGATCACGCTGACGGAGCTCTATGAGAGGGGAATCGAGCTCTTAAACCGGTATTACGAGCTGGCAAACAGATTTGATTCGGAGAAAACGAATCTGCGTTATCTGATCTACGAGGAGAGCTCGCTTCTCAGGCTGACCAATGACGAGAACAATGCAGACGAGATTACAAATTTCGAAAAGTATATTTCCTATGATAATGACACACATATCATCAAGAGTAATTTTACCAAGACAGACTTGAATCTGTGGAATCTGGATTACCTGGCCTCGTCGCTTGTGGGAGTAAACTCCGGCGCATCCTTTTCCATTGGACTGGACACCAGGTATCTGGTGGCAGATGATTACAAACTGATGGCAGAGGGATTTGGCCGGTGTCGGCCGGTGCTTCTCTTGTCACTGTTTGCCATTGTCATCGGCATGGTGGGGAGCATCCTGTTCTTTATTTACCTGATGGCTTCCGTGGGGCATAGGGAGGGCCATGAGGAGATCTGCCTGGATAAGTTTGACCGATGGCCTACGGAACCGGCAGCGCTGTTGATTATAGGGGGAATTCTGTCGTTCGTGTTCCTCTGCAGCTGGCTGGCTACGATATTTGCGAAAAGCTTTTTCACTTCCAGACAGATCTACACGGTCATGCAGATTGTGTCCGTGGCGGTTTCCGTCATCATCGGGCTGATCGGATTTTTCAGTCTGGTGAAGCGGCTGAAGGCAGGGATCGTGTGGAAGAACAGCCTTTTGAGGAAGGTGTGCGTGACTTTTGCGAAATGGGGGAGGGCCCTGGTGAGGAACTGGCCCACCAGCGGGAAGACGACAGGGATTATCATTCTGTACTGGACAATTTCGATCCCGCTTTGCATGTTTATCACCATCAATCGTTTCTGGGGATCTTTCTTCCTTTATGTGACGGGAATCGTCGTCTTCGTGGGTGTCCAGGTTGCAGCGGCCGGAGTGATCCTGTGGGCGGTCATTAACCGGAGGCGGATCCTGGAGGGAGTGGAGCGGATCTCCGGCGGGGATCTGGAATATGTGATCGGCGATGAGGGAATGTTTGCCGACGATAAGCGGTTGGTGGAGGCGATCAACAACATCGGTGCAGGGTTTCAGGACGCGGTGGACACGGCGGTGAAGAGCGAGCGGATGAAAGCGGACCTGATCACCAATGTCTCCCATGACATTAAGACCCCCCTCACTTCCATTATCAATTATGTGGACTTGATGAAGCGGGAGAATATCGAGGATGAGACCTTGAAACGATATCTGGAAGTGCTGGACCAGAAATCCCAGCGGCTCAAGAACCTGACGGAGGACCTGGTGGAGGCATCCAGGGCCAGCTCCGGCAACATCAGCCTGCAGTTGGAGCGGATCAATTTTGTAGAATTGGTGAAGCAGGCATGCGGTGAGTTTTCAGAGAAGTTTATGGAACGGGGATTGACGCCGGTGACTTCTTTCCCGGAATATTCCCTTCACGTGGTCGCAGACGGCAGGCGGGTGTGGAGGATTCTGGAAAACCTGTTTCAGAACACAAAAAAATACGCCATGCCTGGAACCAGAGTCTACATCAGTGTGACGGAGATGGGAGGCTATGCCACTTTCGTCATGAAGAATATTTCGGAATCGGAACTGAATATCACTCCGGAGGAGCTGACGGAGCGGTTCACCAGGGGAGACACCTCCCGAACCACAGAGGGAAGCGGCCTGGGGCTTTCCATCGCCAAAAGCCTGACGGAGCTCCAGGGAGGGATTTTTGAAATCTACTTAAACGGCGACCTGTTCCAGGTGACGGTACAGTTGGAGGTTGCGGGGGATGAACTGGAAGAAGACTTTGACGAGCTGCCGGAGGAGGATCGGGCGGAAGGGGACTTTGACGAACCAGAAGGAGAAGAGTTCGATTTGGACGAAGACGCCGGAGAGGATTTGGAAGCCGGTCCGACCGAAGCTTTGGAGGAGACGGAGGACGATTTGGAATTCCTGGATGGGGAACTTTCTGTTTCCGGGGACGGCGCTGCCCTGGTCGGGGAACTGGAGGAGGACGAGGAAGAGCGGGAGGCCAGGTTTTTGCAGGAGGCTTTGGAAGAGCTGGAAAGCAGCGGGCTTCGTTGGCGGAAGAAGGATGGCGGTAATCATGAATGAAAGAACCGGTATCTGATCATTGCCTCCCAGGACGTAAAAACCCTTGACTTACCGGACAAATTACACCATAATGGGATAGGAAATGACAGCACCCAAGGAGGAGACGAACGATGGTGAAAGTTTGGAAAACCGGAGCCTACCTGCTCGACGGCACGGAGCTGGTGGCGGACGATAGAGAATGTGCGGCGAAGCTTAAGGAGAGGCTAGGCGCCTGTCCGGACAGGAGAGAGGCGGCGAAGGAGACCATGGCCTATGGGATCCTGGCGGCCCACAACACGTCCGGAAACATGGATCAATTGAAGATCAAATTTGACAAGCTGACCTCCCACGACATTACCTTTGTGGGGATCATTCAGACGGCCAGGGCCAGCGGGCTGGAGAAATTCCCCATCCCCTACGTGCTGACCAACTGCCACAACAGCCTGTGCGCGGTGGGCGGCACCATCAATGAGGACGACCACATGTTTGGCCTGACCTGTGCGCAGAAATACGGCGGAGTCTACGTGCCGCCCCATCAGGCGGTCATCCATCAGTATGCCAGGGAGATGCTGGCGGGCTGCGGGAAGATGATCCTGGGCTCCGACAGCCATACCCGCTACGGGGCGCTCGGCACCATGGCGGTGGGCGAGGGCGGTCCGGAGCTGGTGAAGCAGCTCCTAAACAAGACCTATGACATCAATATGCCCGGCGTGGTGGGCATTTACCTCACCGGGAAGCCGGAGAAAGGAGTCGGCCCCCAGGACGTGGCCCTGGCCATCATCGGCGCCGTGTTCGCGGGCGGCTACGTCAACAACAAGGTCATGGAGTTCGTGGGCCCCGGTGTGGCGAACCTCAGCGCGGATTTTCGGATCGGCGTGGACGTGATGACCACGGAGACCACCTGCCTTTCCTCCATCTGGCCGACGGCGGACAGAGAGATCCGGGAGTTCTATGAGATCCATGGGCGTTTGGAGGATTATAAGGAACTGGCACCCGGCGCCGTGGCTTACTACGACGGGATCGTGGAGGTTGACCTCGGCGCGGTGAAGCCCATGATCGCCATGCCCTTCCATCCCAGCAACACCTACACCATCGAGGAGGTCAACGCGAACCTGGCCGACGTGCTGGCGGACGTGGAGAAGCGGGCGAAGGTGAGCTTAGGGGATGCGGTGGAATTCTCCCTGGCGGACAAGGTCCGGAACGGGAGGCTCTGCGTGGAGCAGGGCATCATCGCCGGCTGTGCGGGCGGCGGCTTCGAGAACATCTGCGATGCGGCGGACATCCTAGATGGGGCCAGCATCGGCAACGGGGCCTTTACCTTGAGCGTGTACCCGGCCAGCATGCCGGTCTATATGGAACTGATCAAAAACGGGGCGGCGGCGAAGCTTCTGCAGACGGGGGCGGTCCTCAAGACGGCCTTCTGCGGTCCCTGCTTCGGCGCGGGCGACACGCCGGCCAACAACGCCTTCAGCATCCGCCATTCCACCAGGAATTTCCCCAACCGGGAGGGCTCCAAGCTCCAGAGCGGGCAGATTGCCTCGGTGGCGCTCATGGACGCCCGTTCCATTGCGGCGACGGCTGCCAACAAGGGCCGCCTGACCCCGGCCACGGAGCTGGATGTGAACTACACGAAACCGAAGTATTATTTTGACAGGACCATCTACGAGAACCGGGTCTTTGACAGCAAGGGACAGGCCGACCCTTCCGTGGACATCCGGTTTGGGCCCAACATCAAGGACTGGCCGGCCATGTCGGCCCTGCCGGAGAACCTGCTCTTAAAAGTGGTCTCCGAGATCCACGACCCGGTGACCACCACCGACGAGCTGATCCCCTCCGGCGAGACGTCCTCCTACCGGTCCAACCCTCTGGGCCTGGCGGAGTTCACCCTGTCCAGGAAGGACCCGGCCTACGTGGGACGGGCCAAGGAGGTGCAGGCGGCGGAGAAGGCCAGGATAAGCGGCGGGGAGCCCTGCGGTGCTCTGCCGGAAGTCCGTGAGGTCATGGACGCGGTGCGGACGAAGTACGCGGGCGCCGGCCGGGAGAATACCGGCATCGGCAGCACGATCTTCGCGGTGAAGCCGGGGGACGGCTCCGCCAGGGAACAGGCGGCCTCCTGCCAGAAGGTCCTCGGCGGCTGGGCCAACGTCGCGAACGGCTATGCCACCAAGCGTTACCGCTCCAACCTGATCAACTGGGGGATGCTCCCCTTCCTGGTGGATGCAGGAGAGCTTCCCTTTAAGAACGGCGACTGGCTCTTCGTTCCGGGGATCAAGGAGGCGGTGGAGCAGAAAAAGACCGAGATCCCCGCATACGTGGCGGGGGACGGCATGAGGGAGTTCACGCTGAGAATGGGAGAGCTGACCGACGACGAGCGGCAGATCATTCTGGACGGCTGCCTGATCAATTATTACAGGGCGTCGAAGTAGAGTTTGTTTTGAAATCGAAAACCACCGGCAAAGCCGGTGGTTTTTATCTCCATACAAAGCAATTTTCTCTTGACACGAAAGTATAAAACGACTAAAATAAACTTAACATATCTGGGAGCACGTCTGAACCATTCGGTTACTGATTCCCATGTGTGAAAAAATTGAACAATGTGGCGGAGCAGAATCGAAAAATGGTTTTAGATTTAGATTACAGAGATTATTTTCTTGGAGCACATTTTCTTTTCTGCCGGCATCGAAAGGAGAAATGTGAATGACAAGAAGAAAATTGCAAGAGTTAAACCTGCTGGATGATTTTTTGTTTGAAACGATTGTCGGGCATCCGTCTACGATATGGAGCCGGATCAAAAGAGAATGAGTCCGGCGGAGATTTCCAGGCGTACCCGTTACTATCATGCGTTGATGGACAGGGAGTGCCTCGAATCGGGGGAGGAATATGAGAGGCTAAAGAACGTGATTGTCATCTTCATTCTATCGGACGATCCCTTTGGGATGCGCAGGATGGTGTACACAATCTGCAACATGTGCAGGGAGGTTCCGGAGCTGCCTTACGACGACGGAGCAAGAACCTTGTTTCTGTATACGAAGGGAACGGAGTTATATGAAATCTTGGGAGAGGGAGGCGGAGATACGGAAAGAGGAGAGGGCGAAGGAGCGTCTGAATACAGAACGGGAAAGGCAGAGAGCAGAGCGAGAGAAACAGAAGGCAGAACAGGAAAAGCAGAGAGCAGAACGTGCGGAAAGAGAGAAGCAGCAGGCGGAAGCTAAAATCAGAGAGTTGGAAGAAAAAGTGCGGAGGTATGAACAAGGATTAGTTTGAGAAGACCGGGGCTCCCAGACAGATGGGACTCCCGGTCTTTCCCTGTATAGAAAGAGGAACGCTCCCCTACTCAATTGTCGAGAAAGCCCCTCCGGCGGGATAAAAAAGAATAGATTTGTAAAAAAATTAAATAAAAATAAAAATTACCCTTAATTTTCCTTTTTTTTGACGCTTTCTTTGACGATATATATGTTAGACTTATCATCAAAGCAAAGAATATGGGGTTTGATAGATTTTGCAAGCAGACATGGGATCGTTGACGGCTCCATAGGATTAGATGAGTGATAGGGACCGGGAAGCGGGAGTGCAGCATAGAGTGAGGCGCACAGGCGCAGCCCTGGGGGACATGAGGGAGAGGAATGGAGAAGAGCAAAGAAGGGGTAAGATGACGGGAAGAGAGTTGCGCAGGCTGAAGCGCAGAGAACTTCTGAAGATGCTTCTGGTGCAATGTGAAGAGACAGAGAGACTCCAGGAGGAATGTGATAAAATAAAAAAGAAATTTGACGATATGTCGGAGAGCTACGAGCGGCTGAAAAAGAAGCTGGACGTCAAGGATGAACGGCTGAATGACAAGGATGCAAGGATTGCAGCGCTCAAGGAAGAACTGGAGAAGCTTAAGGAATCCAGAGAGGCCGAGTTAGAAAGCGTAGAATCCATTGCATCGGCAGCAGTTCGGCTGGATGAGATGTTCAGCGAGGCGGAAACAGCAGCCGAGCAGTATCTGGAGAAGGTTCGGAAGCTGAAAGAGGGAGTGAAGACGAAGCTCCCAGAGCAGGAGCAGGCTCTTCCGGCGGCCGGGAATGAGACCGACTGGATCCCCTTTGGAGGAAGAAAGCTTGCGGGGCTCAAGGAGAAAGCGAACACGCCTCGAAACGGAGAGTTGGGAGAAGTGGTAGCCGTGGATTTTGCTCAGAGGCAGGCAGATAAAAGCGCGGGAGAAGAGCAAAATCCCGAGGAAGCCCAAAGCTCTGATCGGGTGGAAATACAGCCGGGTGAGGGTGCCGACGTGGAATCGGTAACCATGGAAGAGGCTGAGATCGAAGAGGGCAGCGGGAAGACCTGGCTGCAGGCAGCGACTGCCGGTGGTCTGAATGGCTGAGGAAAGGCCGGGAACAGAACCAAAGCGGGCTGAGAAAAAACCGAGGAAGCGACGAGAAAAGAAGCCGGAACAAGCACCGGAAATTCCTGCGATCGGGCTTCTCAGGGAGGAGCTTGCAAGGGAAGAGTCCAGACACGATTTCAGGAAACGGCTTTGGGGAATCGCGATGGGACTGATCGTGGCAGCGGCCGTTACGGCATTGGTTGCTACCAGGCTTCTGGTGATGATCCGGATCAATGGAAACAGCATGGAGCCGACCTTGAAACAGGGAGAAGTGATCTTCCTGTACCGGACCAAAGAGATTGAGGCCGGGGACATCGTCGGATTCTATTACGGGGGAAGAGTACTTTTAAAACGCGTCGTCGGCGTAGCGGGAGATCAGATAGAGATCAATCAGGAAGGCACTGTGTATGTGAATGGAGAACAGCTTGACGAGCCGTACCTCACAGAAAAACGTCTGGGAAAATGTGACATCGAATTTCCCTGCCAGGTGCCGGAGGGTATGATATTTGTGCTCGGAGACAACCGGGCGGTGTCGGTAGACAGCCGCATCAGAGGAATCGGGTGCGTGGAGGAAAACCAGATTGTCGGAAGGGCAGTGTTTCGGGCGTGGCCCTTTCACAGGATGGAGCTTATGCGCTAGGAAGGTGAGAAGATGCAGAAACTTTTAAGAGAGTATTTGGATGAGCGGAATACGAAGCGGAGAAAGAACTTAAGGGCTGGTGTTGCCATGCTGCTTTTGGCTGTCATGGTGATCGGATGCGTCGCAGGCGCTCTGTCCCAATACGGCGTTGCGATGACCGGCAGTGTAAAATGCGGAATAGAAGAGCATCAGCACACAGCAGAATGTTACACAAAGACGCTGAAATGCAATCGGGAAGAAGACCCGGGCCACATCCATTCGGAGGAATGCCTGCCGTTTGTCTGCGGTCAGGAGGAAGATCCGGAGCATGTACATACAGTGGAATGCCGGGATGCGAATGGCGCCTATATCTGCGGTGAGGAAGAGCGGGAAGCTCATTTCCATTCCGACGAGTGCTACGAGGAAGTTTTGTCATGCGAAAAGGAAGAGCACATACACACTGATATTTGCTACAACGATGCTAATGCCGACGTGGAAACTGCGGAGGTCTGGGCAAAGCAGTACGAGGGAATCCAGTGGAAAGGCATCTGGGGCGAGGACCTGGTTCTGGCAGCACAGGTACAGCTTGGATATAAAGAGAGCATCGAGAATTTCACCATGGCAGAGGACGGAACCCACAAGGGCTACACCCGCTACGGCGCATTCGCGGGCGAGCCTTACTGCAACTGGGATGCGGCCTTCGTAAGCTTCTGCCTCCATTATGCGGGAATCCAGAACAAAGACACGGAGACACCCGTATTCCCGAAGGTGAACGAGACTGCGAAATGGTGCGAAGAATTTGAAAAGCTGAAAGAAGGAAACAGCGCGTTCCTGACCGGTCCCGAGGGCTATGTGCCGGCAGCCGGCGACCTGATCTTCTTCCAGCGTGAAAATGAAGAGACGGCAGTCCAGATGGGAATCGTGGCCTCCTTCGACCAAGAGAAAAACGAGATCCACGTCATTGAGGGCAACAGCCAGAATGAAGTAAAAGAAAATATCTACCCTCTTGGTGAGGCGCACATTACGCGTTTCTTGAAGCTTGCCGAGGCGGAAGCAGCATATAAGGCGGAGCAGGAAGCGGCGAACCCGCAGAGTCCGGACACTCCGACAGAAGAGACTCCGGCCGAGCCCGGAGAGCGCGGCCCGATCTTCACCACGGAGGATCAGGAGAATTCCGGAGACCAGACGGAAGCCCCTGCCGTGGAGACGATTGAGAAGGTATATGAGGGCGAAGGGTTTACCTTGACCGCCTCCTACGCAAAAGACGCAGACATTCCGGAGAACGCAGAGCTTCATGTAGAAGAGCTTTTCTCCGAGGGAAATGAAGAGCAGTACGCAGCCCGCGAAGCAGCAATGAGGGACGCGCTGGAAGACGAGACCGCTTCCATGAAGCATCTCTTAAAGGTAAGCCTTTCTGCGGACGGCGAGGAAGTGAAACCGGCGAGTCCGGTGGCCTTCACATTCCGGCTTGCAGGCGAAGGGACCTTTACGGAAGGCCGTGACGCGGCAGTTGTCCGCTTCACTGAGGACATCGCAGAAGCATTGAACAGCGAAAAGACAGAGGCGAACCAGGCGACCTTCCAGACGGAAGTCCCCGCCGAGATCGCAGTCGGCGAAAAGGCCGCCGCCACACCTGAGCCTGAACCCGAAGAGCCGACCACGGAGGCTCCGACAGAGGTCGAGGAGCAGGTTGAGATTATTCCGGTAAATAAGAGCTTTGAATATAAGGAAGATACCTTCCAGATCAAGTTCAAGGTAGTCGGAAATGCTATTTTGAAGGAAGAAGCTTTAGAGGACGCAGATACACCAGAGGCCGACACAGAAGAAAGCACGGCAGAAACAACGACTGCGGCAGAAGAAACGACTACGACAGTAGAAGAAACAATTGCAGCCGAAACAAGCACAGAAGATACTGCGGCAGAAACTATAGGTGCAGCAGAGTCCACAGAGGCAAATATAACCGAATCGGCTGCGAATGAGGCGGTTGAATCAGATGCAATTGAGGAAACAACTGCGGCAGAAGAGAGCGCAGCAGAAAAAGTTGGCGATCAGGCAAACACTGTGATTCCTGAAGCGGAGGCTACAGAGAAGGAAGTCATTGCCAAGGAGATCACTAAAACAGAAAATGCTGAAACAGAGAGCAGTTATCAATTCAAAATCCAGTTCTTAAATGAAGCTTCCGAGAAATATCAGGCATTTGCCGATTACGCGGAGGAAGTGAATGATGGATGCGAGCAATTGCTGTTCCAGGTGATGGAATATTCCTTATATTATGAGGATACGAAGCTTGACCTGTCAGAGTGCGAGGTGACTGCTGAGATCACGCCGGCGGAAAACCTGAAAGAGTATGCAAAAGAACTGAAACAAGAGGATACAGGCAATCAGGACAATGAGGCAGAGAATGTTATAGAGCCGGAAGTTGTATTCTCAGCTTATACTCTGGAAAGCGGAGTGGTCAGCAGACAGAACAGCATGCTGATGTCCGCGGATTACAAGGCAAGTCCGATGACTGTCAATGCGGCAGAAGAGGATATCGTTGCACTTTCTGCTGATGAACCGGGAAACAATCCGTTTACCGTGCAGTATTATGCGAACCTTCCTCGGCTGAAAACGACAGGAACGAATGCAATCCCGGTGATTGACACCAGCGGTAAAAAGCTGCCGGCAAATGGAAAGGGAACAGGGAATTCTCCAAATGGTAATGAGATAAAAAATATTTATGTTGACGATAACGGAAATGTACAGTATGTAAAGCAACTCACAGAGGTGTACAGCACACGGAATTTCAACTATTATCAGGCTCCAAGTATCAAGTATTTTGATTCGCTGGTGGATAACAAGAGTTATGTTTTAAAAGAAATTTGGACGTTAAACAAGGGTTTGATTCCGATTAACCAATTATCTGCCGAGCAGAAAAAGGACTTGGTTTGCGGAAAGGAGGCAAAACAGGGAGTTCACACCCATGATCCGTCTTGCTATAAGGCGAATTGGCGGCAGGAGGTTGGAAATTATCAGGCAGTAAAAGATAAAGTACACTTTACGAATCGTCCTGTTACTGAGAATGAGAAGGCTGAGAGTTCTACGGATACTTATATACTGATTGACGAGAATGCGACCCTCCGGTTGGTATACGATGTCAATACAAAACACAGAGATGTTGCAGCGGCGTTTTATGATTACGACATCAGTAGTGGACATATTTATACGAATGTAAACAACGCAATAAGCAATTTAAACTCAGGCCAAATACTGACTGGTGCACAAGCAAATGGGACGCTTTACTATGCATATACAAAAGAAGCTGGTATTAACAGTTCCGGGAATTATACTGGCAGCGGTACAAAGCTTGCGTTCGGTAATGTTAATACCGGAACGTCGATGGGAGAGAATCTGTGGAATGGGAATTTATTAAATAAGTATAATGGTACACAAAGTCCTCATCCAACAGTTAACGGTGCATATAAAGGGTGTACGTTTGGCCTTGTTACCGGGCAAGTAGATGGGAAATTGCAATATGCTTCAGGCGTTCAGGCACCGAAGTTGTTTAATGAGGGTGGCGCGACTGGAAAAACTTCTTATGATAAGGAGCAATATAGCCTGAAATTTAATCAGGAAGGTGATACGTACACACTGACGGCTGTAAATAATGCGAATACAAATAATCTGCATAAGTTCAGCCATCCGAGTCCGTATGAGGGAAAAGTGCATACAGGCATTTGGACCAATAATTTTTGGCCGATGGATAGTGCGGGGTCTTTTGGAAGCAATGGACATGATTTGAAATTTGGCAGTTATGCACAGAGAGGAAACCGTGCTTATGCAGGCAGCAGCACAACCGGTGAGCCGGGCAGCATGAATGCCAGTAAAAAAACTTTTCCGTATAGTGACGATGGGCTTGATCACAATAGTTACTTTGGTATGCGGTATCAGGTAGAGTTTGAATTGTCGGAAGAGTATGTCGGTCCTTTGGAATATTATTTCTTCGGTGACGATGACATGTGGGTGTTCCTGGACGACAAGCTAGTATGTGATATTGGCGGCGTACATTCATCGGTAGGTGAGTATGTCAACCTTTGGGACTACTTGCAGAAGGGGAGCAAAGGCAAGCACGTATTAACCTTCTACTACACGGAGCGCGGAGCTTCCGGTTCCACCTGTTGGATGCAGTTTACATTGCCGTCTGTGACTACTTTGACACCGGATTCCAAAGACTATGGAACCCTGGAAGTTTCCAAAAAGGTGCAGAGGGAGGATGAAGATGGTGTAATAGCAGACTATGCTGCTGACGACGAATTCGAGTTTACTTTGTATCTGACCGATGCGGCAGGCAACCCCCTCAGGGATGATTATTCCTACGTCAAATATGCAAATAATTCTACGGACCCGACAGAATATAACATCATCAAAGGCAGAATTTCTGATGGGACCACCTTTAAATTAAAGCATGGTGAAAGAATAGAGGTAAAATTCATACCTGACGGTGCGAAATATCGGATTGTTGAAAAAGCAGGCGCAGTGCACACTGGCGGAATAAGATATGACTGCGATACCAGCATATCCATTAATGGCGCGGGGGCAACAGGCGGAAATGAGACATCCGGTGGAATTGTAGCAGACGGAAAAGAACAGGTACAATATATAAACAAATTTACCATATATCAGCTTCCGTCCACAGGAGGCCTCGGAATTTACTGGTGTATGCTCGGTGGAGTACTGCTCATGGCAGCGGCCTCACTGATTGTATATAGAAATAAACGTAAGGAGGTACTGTAGGGCGGAGGGAAACTAAGAGAGCTTTTAGAAACACCAAAATAAAAATCTTAAAAGAAAAGGAGAAAAAGACATGAAAAAAATGAAACGTTTATTTGCAGTATTGTTAGCAATGGTCATGGTATTGGGACTGTCTGTGACGGCATTCGCAACAAATACGGATGCTACGCCAGCGGTTAACAAACCTACGGAGAATGACAAAGCAACGGCAACAGTAGAGAATGTAGAAGCAGGGGCAACTGTGACCGCGTACAGAATCGTGGAGCCTACATACAATGATAAGGGTTTTACAGGCTACAAGTTGGCAACGGGAGTTACGCTTACTGACATGTTGGTACCGACATCGGATGAAGTGACGGGTATCGCAGCAAACAAAACGCTACTGGAAACATTAGAGTCTCAAACATTATCTGCACCGGAAGGCGCCACCGGATTGACGACATATACTGCAGAGCTTGGCGCAGGCTACTGGGTAGTGGTAGTGACCGGTTCTGACATTCAGGAAGTTTACAATCCGATGCTGGTTGGTATTTATTACAACGTAGCTGGCAGCGGTGACAACAGTACGTTGGTACAGGGTACGGTGGACGCCAACTCGAACTGGAGTTTAAATTCCACTCCGGCATATGCAAAATCTCAGCAGCCTACCATTGACAAGAAGATTACCGGAAGTACTGGAAAAAATACCAGTGATGGTAATGAGAGCGGAAATGATGTAGCAATCGGTGATACAGTAAACTTTGAGATCGATACTCAGATTCCCTCTTACAGCAAGAGCTATGCAGAGGTAAGCGTGAAGATTACTGATAGAATGGGCAAGGGTTTAACGCTGGCTGAGCCTGCAAATCTTGTAGTGAAGGTTAACAATGTCAAAGTGGCAGCAGGAGTAAATACTTATACCTACACTCCGGCTGCTGACAAAAAGAGTTTTGAAATTGCTTTTGCTTCCGCCTATGCGCTTGCGCACAGCGGAGAGGCTGTTGTCGTAACTTATGATGCAGTATTGGGTGAGGATGCGGGCCTTAACTTTGATGCTAACGATAATACGGCGAAGTTAACATATACCAATGATCCCAACGGCGAGACCAACGAGATCGAAGATAAGACTTACACCTATACCTTTGGTATTGATGCGAACCTTTTTGGCTCAGACGGATCTGCATGGAACAAGTTTACGGAAGAGCTGCTCAAGACTGGTGAAGTAAGAAAAATCATTCTGGACAGTGGTGAAGAAGTGGAGACTACGACTCTTCCCGGAGCAGAGTTCACCCTGACAAGAGAAGGCGGAAAGGCATATACGACGGTATCGGATGAGAATGGTTATCTGTCCTTCACGGGTCTTGACGCGGGTACATATACCCTCCAGGAGACCAAAGCTCCCGAAGGTTATTCCCTGAATGATGCAAAGATCCCTGTAGAGATTACTGCAGAATACAACACGGACGGAACTCTGAAAAGCTATGAGATCAAAGTAAACAATGAGAAGACTTCCACTTACACGGCGACTTATGACGCTGACGAAAAAGGGAAAGTGACAAATATTGACTGTACGCCTGAGCATGAGAACGACTGGTCAGATGTTTCTGATACTCATGAGATCAAGAACACCAAACTCACTGCTCTTCCTTCCACCGGTGGCATGGGTACCATGATCTTCACCGTGGCAGGATGCCTGATCATGATCGTTGCGGCTGGATTCTACTTCTCCGGACGCAAGAAAAGCGCAGCAAAATAAGCAAAGCATGAGATAAGATTTTCTAATTGAGTGATTTTCCGGGGCGGCTCACGCCGTCCCCGGAAACCACATAAACGGTTGATACGGTATCGTAGAGCATGTTAAGCCAACCAACTAAGCATTGGTTCCGAAATTCAGGCGGGTTGCCGCCGGCTCCTTCTTCTAAGCGAAACAATTCAGAGGGCGCTTTTAGCGGAGTCGAGATCCACTGCTTACGGAGACTTATGCGCGACGGCTCTTCCGGAGCGTCTTAGCCGCAGTTAGCAGTTAGCTCGACGAAGCGTTGCCCGGTTTCGCGTGAAGAAAGGAGCCGGCGACAACCCGCCGTGAACCTCGGAACACCCCCCGATACAGCCCCAAGGAGAACCCGGATGAAAAAAACGATCAAAAGAATATTCGTTGCCCTCTTATTTTTAGCCGGTTTGTCCCTGTTACTGTATCCATTCATAGCAAACCAGTGGAACAACTACAGACAGAAACGGCTCATCAGCGATTACAACCAGACGGTGAATGAAATGAACGCCGTTGGGGGGATCGACTACGAAGCCGAGTGGGAGCGGGCGACCCGTTACAACGACGCCCTTCTTCCCAGCATCCTTCCTGATTCCTTTGCGGAGGCGGAGATCTCCGGGGAGGATACAGAGTACATGGCCTGCTTAAACATTGGGAATAATGGGATTATGGGAACGGTGGAGATCCCGAAGATCGAGATCACCCTCCCGGTTTTTCATACCACCAATGACGATGTGCTGCAGATGGCGGCAGGGCATTTGGAGGGAAGCTCTCTTCCGGTTGGAGGGGAGGACACCCACTGTGTGATTTCGGCCCACCGGGGACTTCCCAGTGCGTCGCTGTTCACAGATTTGGATCAGATGGAGGAAGGAGACCATTTCCTTCTGCACATCCTGGATGACACTCTTGCCTACGAGGTCGATCAGATCGTCGTCGTG
>CAJUOF010000186.1 GCA_910587905.1 uncultured Lachnospiraceae bacterium | reverse complement strand
TCTTTTTTCAAGCAGAAGACGGCATACGAGATTCGGTTACGTGACTGGAGTTCAGACGTGTGCTCTTCCGATCTCCGTTGACCAGAATGTCACAGGGGCCGAGATCCCTTAACACCTGCCGGTGCACCTCCTCCAGGGCCGCTTTATCCAGCACGTCGGCCTGGTAGGCCCTGCACACATATCCTTCCGCCTCACATTCCGCTTCCAACTTCTTTATGTTCCCTTCACTCCGATTTAAGGCCGCCACCCTGGCCCCCGCCTGGGCAAAGGCCCTCGCCATGGTCCCGCAGAGCACTCCGCCGGCCCCGGTCACCACCACCACTTTTCCTGAAAAATCAACATTCAACGGTAACTTCATTCCCTGACTCCTTTCCTGAAATCCCAAATCCAAAAAACCGGTCCGTGTTGTAAAAGCAGATGTCCTCCACCAGTTCCCTGAGCTGCTTCTCATCCGCCGGGTACTGCCCGCTCTCCACCCATTCGCCCACAAGCTCGCAGAGGATCCGCCGGAAATACTCATGCCTCGTATAGCTCAGGAAGGAACGGGAGTCCGTCAGCATGCCGACAAAGCAGCCGAGCATCCCGCAGTTTGCAAGCTCCGTGAGCTGGTTCCTCATGCCGCTCCGGTTGTCGTTGAACCACCAGCCGCTCCCCTGCTGCACCCTTCCGGCCAGGCCGCCGCCCTGGAAGCACCCGGCAATGGTGACCAGCGCCGTGTTGTCCCCCGGGTTCAGCGAATACAAAATCACCTTGGGCAATCCCCCGTTTTCCGCAAAGGCATTCAGGAGGGGGGCCACGTTCTCCACGCCGGACCTGCTGTTGACGGCGTCGTACCCCGTGTCCGGCCCCAGCCTCGCAAACTGCGGCCTGTTGTTATCCCGCAGGCAGCCGAAATGGATCTGCATGACCCAGCCAAGCTCCGCATATTTTTTGGCGCAGGCGACGGTCAGAAGCGTCTTGTAGGCGTCCGCCTGGGCCTTCGGCGGGCACTCCCCCCTCATGGCGAGGGCAAAGGCCGCATCGGCCGCCCCCTCGTCCGGCTCCTCAAACATACAAGCGTCCAGCCCGTGGTCGGCACAGAGGCAGCCGTGGGCGGAAATATTCAATACGGGAAAGGAGCGCCCTCGCCACGTCCGCCGCAGAGGCGATGGGAAACCCGCACACCCCCGACAGCCTCCGGATATATTCCGCAAAGCCGGCCTTCTCGATGTTGACTGCCTTGTCGGGCCGGAACGCCGGAAGCACCCGGATCTCCATGGTCTCATCCTCCGCAATCACCTCGTGCCAGTGGAGGTCGTCACAGGGATCGTCCGTGGTGCAGACGGCCCTCACGTCAAACATGCGCATGAGCTCCCTGGCCGAATACCGGGACAACTGTTCATTGCAGCGGTCATAGACCTCGTCCGCATTCTCCCCGCTCAAAGGCTCCGTGATCCCGAACACCCGCCGCAGCTCCAGATGGCTCCAGTGATACAGGGGATTGCCGATGAGCTTCGGCAGGATGGCGGCATAGGCACGGAACTTTTCCCGGGGCCCGGCCTCCCCGGTGACAAGCTCCTCCGGCACGCCGCCGAACCGCATCTGGCGCCACTTGTAATGGTCGCCCCCCAGCCAGACCTCCGCCATGTTCTCAAACCTTTTATCCTCCGCAATTTCCTGCGGACTGATGTGGCAGTGATAGTCGATGATCGGCAGCTTTTTTGCCACCTCATGATACAGCCATTTCGCCGTGTCCGTGGACAGAAGAAAATCCTCGTCCATAAATGTGCGTCCCATGCTAGTCCCTTCCCCCTTCCACTTTTTTCTCCGTCTTTTCCAGCATGTCCCAGCAGCCCAAAAGGTACATGATCCCGAGGGCCCTGTCATAAAGCCCGTAGCCCGGGCGGCAGGTCTTCTCCTCGCCCCAGAGATGGCGCCCGTGGTCCGGACGCACATAGCCGGAAAAACCGCAGTCGTGGTACGCCTTCATGATGTCCAGGATCCCGGTGTCCCCGTCGCAGTCCCTGTGGGAGGCCTCCGTGAAATCCCCGTTCGGATAATGGCGCACGTTGCGGATATGGGCGAATGCGATCCGGTCACAGTAAGTTCTCACGATGTCCGCCACGTCATTGTCCGGGTTCGCCCCCAGGGAACCGGAACATAAGCACAGGCAATTGTGCTCGTCGTCCACCATGGCGAGGAAGCGCCCGATGGACTCCTTGTCACAGAGCAGCCTCGGAATGCCGAAGATGTCCCACGGCGGATCGTCCATGTGGATCGCCAGCCTGATTCCCGTCTCATGGCAGGTGGGCATGAGCGACTCCAGAAAATACTTCAGATTCCCCCACAGCTTCTCCCTGGTGACCGGCTTATAGGCCTGAAAGAGCTCGTCCAGCTTCGCCATCCGCTCCGGTTCCCACCCGGGAAAGGTCATGCCGTGGAGATTCTCAAGAATATACTCCGCCATCTCCTTATAATCCTCCCGGATGCGGCTCTGCTCATAATAAAGCGCATTGGATCCGTCCTCGAGGGGGTGGAAAAGATCCGTCCTCGTCCAGTCAAAGATCGGCATGAAATTGTAGGTCACCACCTTGACGCCGAATTTTGCCAGATTCCGCAGGGTCGTTTTATAATTTTCAATATACTGATCCCTCGTCGGGAGCCCGATCTTGATGTCGTCGTGGACATTGACGCTCTCCACCACGTCCATGTGGAAGCCTGCGCCCTCGATCCGCCTGCGCACCCTCTCGATCTCCTCCGTCTCCCAGACCTCGCCGGGCTGCTTGTCGTGAAGCGCCCAGACAAGCCCCGTCACCCCCGGAATCTGTCTAATCATTTCCGGCGTAATGCTGTCATTCCCCTCGCCGTACCAGCGAAACGTCATCTGCATATCCATTTCCTCCCTTCCTTCCTCATACCAAGCCTGCCGCCATGGGAAGCCCCATGCTGAAAAACGGCAGGTAAGTCACCAGCATGAGCCCGATCAAAATTGCCAGATAATACCACAGCATGTAGGGGATCGTTTTGGCCAGCGAAGTGTCCCCCACCTTGATCGCCACGAACAGCGTGTTACCCACCGGCGGCGTAATGTTTCCGATACAGAGATTATAAACCAGAATCAGGCCAAAAGTGCACCGGGTGCATGCCAAAAGTCTTTACAATCGGCAGGAACAGCGGCGTAAAGATTAAAATCGCCGGAGTCACATCCATAAAGGTCCCCGCTATGAGCAGAATCACGTTCATGATCAGCAGAATCACGACGTAATTGTCCGTCAGGCCCAGAAGCGCCGCCGACACGGCCTGCGGAATCTGCAAAAACGCCATGACCCAGCCGAGGATATTGGAGACGCCGATCAGAAACACCACCATGCCGCTCATCTTTGCACTGTCCACCACGATTTTCCAGAAGGACCTCCGGTCAATATTGCGGTAAATGACTCCGAGGATCAGCGCATAGACCACCGCAATCGCAGAGCCCTCCGTTGCGGTAAAGACGCCGGCGACGATTCCGCCGATGACAATGACGATCAGCGACAGGGCCGGAAGCGCACGGAAGGTCACCGTGGCAAGGTTCTTCCAGGAAAATTTCCCCTTTGTCCCGCTGTAGCCCTTGCGCTTCGCAATGAGCACTGCGACGATCACGCAGCACAGGGCCCACAGGATCCCCGGAACATAGCCGCCGAGAAACAGCGCCGCCACGGAGGCCCCGCCGGAAGCCAGAGAGTAGGTGATCAGCGCATTCGACGGCGGAATCAGGAGGCCGGACGGGGCCGAGGCGCCGTTTGAAGCCGCACACAGGGCAGGGTCATAGCCCAGCTCCCTCTCCCCCTCCTTCACCATGCTCCCCACCGCCGCAGCGGCGGCCGACGCAGAGCCGGAGATCGCCCCGAACAGTGCGTTTGCTCCGGCGTTCGTCACCAGGAGCGCACCGGGAAGCTTGCCGAGCACCGCCATCACAAAGTCCACCAGACGCTTTGCGATTCCGCCCTGATTCATCAGGTTTCCCGCCAGGATGAAAAACGGAATGGCCGTCAGGCTGAATTTGCTCATTCCCACAAAGGTCCTCTGGGCCCCGGTCACGACGGACACCTCAAGGGGAACCGTCTGCAAGATCACCACCAGCGCCGAGATACCGATGGAATATGCGATGGGAACCCCCAGGGACGAGGTCATCTGCCCCATGGCCAAGGCGGTGATCCGGATTCCGCCGAAGACCAGGATGATCGCCGAGAAGAGAAACGCAATCACCTCTCCCAGGCAGGTAAGCAGCTTTTGTCCCCTGTCCCCGAACCGTTCCACCAGAATCGGGATGTTCATGTGCTCCCGCTCACTGGTGACGATGGAGGCCCCCAGAAGGCTCATCCACGCAAACAGATATCCCACCAGCTCCTCCGACCAGGTGGACGGACTCTGTAAAATGTATCTGGTAAATACCTGCCAGCAGGTGAGAAGCACCATAGCAAGAAAACTGATTCCGGCAAATCCGTTTAAGATACGGGTAATCCATTTTCGCAACACGTTCATCTGTCCGCACCTCCTATTCCGCTTCCGACGGATACCTTTCATTGTATTCCTGGATCTTATTGTAAATCGGGACCAGCTCCGGGTACTGGCCAAGCACCATTTCGTGCATCGGCATGCAGATCTCCTGGAACGGTTTCGTATCCGGGTACAGGAAGGTGACCCCCTGCTCGCCGGCCGCCTTTTCCTTCGCCGATTCCACCGCCTTCACCCATTCCTCCCGTTCCACACGGTTGACAAGCGCAAAGCCTTCCTCAAAAATCTGCCGCTCCTCCTCGGACAGTCCGTTCAGGAAATCACAGTTTCCGATCAGGATGTCCGGGATCATCTGGTGCATGTCGTAGGAATAATATTTACAGACGTCCCCATGCCCGTTGGAGGTAAGCGCCATCTCGTTGTTCTCCGCCCCGTCGATCACCTTCGACTGCAGAGCCGTGTACACCTCCCCGAAGCCCATGGGCGTTGCCGAGCCCCCCAGAAGCTCCATCATCTGCACGTTCGTCGGCGACTGCTGCACACGGATCTTAAGTCCCCGAAGGTCCGCAGGCGTCTCAATGGGCACGGATACCGTATAAAAATTTCTGGTTCCGGCGTCGATCCAGGTCACCGCTTCAAAACCGGCCTGGGTGGTGGATTCAAAAATCGGGTCCGCAATCTCCGGACTGTCCATGGACGCATGGTAGGCTTCGGCGGAAGCAAACAAATACGGCATGTTGAACAGCGTGTAATTTTCAGAAAACGTCTCCAAAATCGAATTGCTCGCCACGCAGAAATCAATGGCCCCCGTCTGCGTCAGCTGCACCATGTCCGTCTGCGAACCCAGCAGCTCACTGGGATAAACCTCCACGTCGTACTTATCGCCCAGCCTTTCCTCGATAAATTCCTCAAAGGCCATCAGGGCGATGTTGGTGGGATGGTCCGTGGCCTGATTGTGGCCGACCCTTATGATCTGCCTGCCGTCTCCCCCTTTTGCCCCGCAGCCTGAAAGCGCCGTCATGAGCACTCCTGTGGCCAACAGCACAGGAAGCATCTTTCGACATCGTCTCATACCTTCCGTTCCTCCTGATCTTTTTTTGCAAAACCGGTTTTGATGATTCCAGTATACAAAAAATCCTCTTTTTCTGCGTGGTGGTTGCCGCTTGATATATGGTGAATCTTGCTATATAATAAATAAAAAAGAAATGTGTTTTGTCTATAATTCACAATAAAAAGCAAAGGAATTTGTAAGATATGTATAAAGAAGAATGGAATTCCAGCCAAATTATGACGGAGCGGTACTATGAATTTCACCACACCTACAATCACGTCCCCCCGGTCGTTGACTTCCATCAGCATTCCTTTTATGAGATCTTTTTCTTTCTGTCCGGAGACGTGAACTACATTATTGAGGGCAGAAGCTACAAGCTGCGCCCGGGCGACATTCTGCTCACAAGCAGCTCCGACATCCACCGCCCGGACATCCGTCCCGGAAAGCCCTACGAGCGCATTGTGATCTGGCTTGCCAACGACTTTTTTGACCATCTGCGAGATTTTTATGACGAAGACTTTACGGCCTGCTTCACAGACGCCGCCCTCAAAGACTACCGCCTGATCCGCCCCGACGGCCAGCATATCACCCAGCTCAGGCAGCTCTGCAGTCAGATTTCCAGGCCAAAGCACGGAAAGGAGCCGGGAAACCGTGCCCTTGCCTCCGCCTATCTGATACAGCTTCTGGTTTACATCAGCCGTGCCTACTACGACGCTCCGAAATCCATCAAGGACGATATCACCGAAAACGAAAAGGTGAACCGGCTCCTCGCCTATCTCAACCAAAACCTTACGGAAGAGCTGTCCCTGGACGCACTTGCGGAAAAATTCTACGTCAGCAAATATCATCTAAGCCGGCAATTCAAGCAATTTACCGGCTTGTCCCTGTATCAATACATCATGAAAAAACGGCTGATCGTGGCCCGTGACCTGCTGCGGGGCGGTTCCTCGGTCATGGATTCCTGCATGCAGTGCGGCTTCAACGATTATTCCAACTTTCTGAAGGCCTTTAAGCGGGAATTCGGCCAGACCCCCAGCGCATTTATGAAATTAAGATGAGGCCCTGATCCCTGCATATCGAAAGAAACACTTTAATCAGCGTTTTCCTAAAGAAATCTTTATAGTTCATACGGTTTTCTCTTTATACTTCCCCC
>CAJUOF010000185.1 GCA_910587905.1 uncultured Lachnospiraceae bacterium | reverse complement strand
GGACAGGCTGCCCACTGGAAGGAGAGAAAGTGACGTTTGGTGGAACGGGCAATTGCGCCGTGCAGGGGATTGCGGAAGATTCTGCCAATATTTCCGGGAAAAGCCCTTTGCGCCGTGGAGGCAAGACCAGGGAAGGCGGGAGGGATTCTTTCCCGAGTGGCTTCTGTGGTTCTGGGCTTGTCGGAACGGTTGGCGTGACAGGCTTTGGACGGACATATTGGCAGAATATTCTGGTAATTTTACATTTCGCAATTGCCTGTACGCCAGAATAATAGGAGGAAACGGATGGCAAATATTTTTGACGATATCATGAACGTGTTGACGGGAGGCGGAGGAAACCGGGGAAGTTCCGGGCGGAAGCCGGAACCGGAGGACGACGGGGAGAAGCCAAAGAAGGAGAAGAAGTCCGGACGGGGAAAGCGGGCGATGAAGAACGGCGGGAAGGCCGTGGGAATTTTTGTGCTGGTGCTTCTCGTGGCGGTTCTTGCCATGAATTCGGCTTATACCATCGGGGAGCAGGAACAGGCGGTGGTCACCACCTTCGGCGTGCCGGGGGCGGTCACTGAGTCGGGCCTTCATTTCAAGATTCCCTTCGTCCAGCAGGTGACCAAGGTGGACACGACAATCCAGGGTTTTTCCGTGGGCTTTGACAATGCGGAACAGCAGACGGTCGCCAACGAGGCCATCATGATCACCTCGGATTTCAACTTTGTGGATATTGATTTTTATGTGGAATACCGGGTTTCGGATCCGGTGAAGGCCGTGTTCGCGTCAAAGGAACCGGAAATGATTCTCAGGAACCTGGCCCAGAGCTGTATCCGCAGCGTGGTGAGCAATTACGACGTGGACAGTGTCCTCACCACCGGGAAGAACGAGATTCAGTCCAACATCAAGGAGATGCTTCTCGCTCAGATGGAGGAACAGGACATCGGCCTCCAGCTTGTCAACATCACGATCCAGGATTCGGAACCGCCCACGGCGGAGGTCATGGCGGCCTTCAAGGACGTGGAGACGGCGAAGCAGGGGAAGGAGACCTCCATCAACAATGCCAACCGTTACCGCAATGAGAAGCTTCCAAAGGCGGAGGCGGACGTGGACCAGATTCTCCAGGAGGCGGAGTCCACGAAGACCAGGAGGATCAACGAGGCTTACGGGGCAGTGTCCATGTTCAATGCCCAGTACGAGGAGTATGTAAAGAATCCTCTGGTGACGAAGCAGCGGATGTTCTATGAGACCATGGAGGAGGTGCTGCCCAATCTGAAGGTTATCATCGACGGGACGGACAGTGTGAATACCATGCTGATGGATCAGCTTTCCGACTCGGCAGGGCAGGCTGCGGCGGCCGGGAGCGCACAGGCCGGAAACGGTTCCGGAGGCGGAAGCAGCGCAGGAAGCGGCCGGACAGGCGGCAGCACGGGAACGGACGGGCAGACTTTGGGAACAGACGCCGGGACAGCGGAGCTTGATTCGGCCACGCCGGTGCCCGGGGCAGACTGAGGGGGGAAGGGCCATGAAGAAAAAATTGATCGGTATTTTTGTGGCGGTGGCGGCAGTGCTTTTGCTTCTTTCCTCCATCGTCATTACCAGGGAAAACGAATACAGCCTGATCCGCCGGTTCGGCAAGGTGGACCGGATCATCGGCGAGGCGGGCATCACCTTCAAGATCCCTTTTATGGAGACGGCGGACACGCTGCCGGGACAGCTCCTTCTCTACGACCTGCCGGAATCGGACGTGATCACCATGGACAAGAAGACCATGATTGCGGACAGCTACGTGATCTGGCGGATCTCCGACCCGCTCAAGTATGCGCAGACCTTGAATTCCTCCAAGGAGAGTGCGGAGCAGAGAATCGATGCGGCCGTTTATAATGCGACGAAGAACATCATCAGCAACATGACCCAGAATGACGTGATTGCGGCCAGGGACGGGGAGCTCCAGGCGGCGGTCATGGAGGGCGTGGGCGCCTCCATGGATTCCTATGGGATCGAGCTCAAGACGGTGGAGATCAAGCAGCTTGATTTGCCGGAGGACAATAAGGAGGCCGTCTATGAGCGGATGATCTCGGAGCGGAGCAAGATTGCGGCCACCTACCAGGCGGAAGGGGATTCGGAGGCTCAGAAGATCCGGAATACCACCGACAAGGAGGTGGAGATCATGCTGTCGGATGCCGAGGCCCAGGCGGCGAAGATCATCGCCGAGGGCGAGACGGAATATATGCGGATTCTGGCGGAGGCCTATTCCGACGAGGGACGGGCAGAGTTTTACTCCTTCACCAGAGCCCTGGATGCGGCGAAGGCATCCCTTGCCGGCGGCGGAAATACCCTGATCCTCCCGAAGGATTCGCCGATGGCAGACATCTTCATGCACAGTGGGCCGTAGAAGTGTAAATATTTCGTGTAAAACCTTCCACGGCATACGAGAAAACGGTTATATACAGAAGCAGAGGGGGAATTTAAAATGGGATTTTATGTGGTGCCGGGAATCATCCTTTTGATCATTGGTGTTTTGATAGCATTTTTTGGTTATTGGCTGCATGCAGTGTTTGCGTTTTGCGCCGGTTTTTTTGGAGGATTAACGATCGGATGTTTTCTGGTTAGCACTGCTTGGCCGGAAATTGGGTGGAGCGCGATGATCATAGCCGGCGTATTCCTGGGGATCGGCCTCGGAGTCCTTTGCGTGATGCTTAAAAAGCTGTGGGTTTTTATTGAGTGCTTTGGATGCGGATTTGTGCTGACGGCCGTGCTGATCATCCGTTTCTCTTTTGGATCATTCGAGTCCATACAATTCTTGTTTTCTGTTTTTACCGACGGCTCCTATGCCCTGACCCGGATTGTTCTCCCGGCCGCCCTTGTTGGCT
>CAJUOF010000184.1 GCA_910587905.1 uncultured Lachnospiraceae bacterium | reverse complement strand
GACAGGCCAGACCTTTATCGAATTTCTAACTTCCGTGCGAATGGAAAAGGCAAAGGAGCTTCTTCGCAGTACCTCCATGAAGACGGCGGAGGTGGCCTTTGCGGTGGGCTACAAGGACGCACATTATTTCAGCTATCTTTTTAAGAAGACGCAGGAGTGTACTCCGAGGGAATTCCGTTCCAGGACATAGAGGAGAGGGATATGTGGAAAAGAGGTTCTACTCTGAAAAAACGTCTGAACATGCTGCTTTTGGTGTGCCTGATTCCGTTGGCGGCCCTGCTTCTCTATCTGCTTGTCATGGTGGAGCAGTTTTCCAGACGCTACGATGTCATCGTGGAAAACATTACCAAGGCAAACGCCTACAACATCAATTTTAAAGAGGATATGGACTATCTGATGTACATCATCGTGGTCAATGCGGAGCGGGCCGGTGAGCTGGTGGACACGGAACAGCCCCACCTTCTGATCGAGGACGCCAGGCAGGTGTTCCAGGGACTCTTTGAGACGGCCGATGCGGAGTATGCGAGAAACCGGCTGAATGGGATTATAAAAAGTTTGAATACCCTGGAGGACCGGGTGGAGGAGATTGAGGCGGACGCCCTGGTAAGCGGTTCCTATGACCGGAACATGGAACGGCTGGATTTGAATATCCGTATCCTGACGGAGCTGATCCAGGAGCAGATTCAGAAATATATTTATTATGAGACCACGAATCTGGAGAGTCTCAGGGGGGGTGTCCGGGCGGACGTGGACGGGGCAGTCCGCACGGTCAGTATCGGTTATGTCCTGATTTTGGCGGGGGCGCTGCTCATCAGCCGGAGGATTATGACCAATATCACGGGGCCCATCCGGCGTCTCTGTGAGATGACGAGGCAGGTCGGAAAGGGAGATTTTGCCGTCCAGGCCAGGGAGGGGAGCGACGACGAGCTGGCGGTCCTAAATTCCAGCTTCAACCGGATGGTGGAGGAGGTGGGAAAGCTGGTGGAGGACATCCGCATCGAGCAGCTAAATCTCCGGGCCACGGAGCTTAAGCTGCTGCAGGCCCAGATCAATCCGCACTTTCTGTACAACACGCTGGACACGATCATCTGGCTGGCGGAGGCCGGGGACAGTGAACAGGTGGTCACCCTGGTATCGGCCCTTTCTGATTTTTTCCGGACCACCTTAAGCAAGGGCCGGGACTACATCACGGTCCGGGAGGAGGAGGCCCACATCCGCAGCTATCTCCAAATTCAGCGGCTTCGTTACCGGGACATTCTGGAGTACGAGATTCAGATTCCGGAGGAGCTCTATCAGTATCAGATTTTAAAGCTGACTTTGCAGCCGCTGGTGGAGAACGCTCTCTATCATGGAATCAAAAATAAGCGGGGAATGGGGCATATCCGGGTCACGGGGGAATCTCTGGGTGACCGTCTGGTGTTCCGGGTGTGGGACAACGGAAAGGGGATGGAGCCGGAGGAGCTTGAACGTGTGAGGAAGCTGATCTGGGGAAGCCAGGCAGGAGGGGACGGTCCTTCCGGTTTCGGGCTTTTCAACGTGGCCCAGCGTATTTTCCTGAATTACGGGGCGGAATACAGCCTGTCCATAGACAGCGAGGCCGGGGAGTGGACGGAATCGGTCGTGGAGATTCCGGCCGTAAAAAATTGAACCTTTTTCATAAAAAATCGAACTTTTTTGGGAAGACTTTGTAAAAACAGTAAAAAAATCAACTTTCTTCCGAAGGATGTCCGTATCTAAATTTTTTTTCATGGATTAAAATAACATTACAACAAAGTTGCCGGAGAACTCCGGCGGCAAACAAAATAACATGAGGGAGGATTTCTACCATGAGAAAAAAATTTGTTGGTTTCTTACTGTGTGCGGCGATGACGGCCACGCTGCTTGCGGGCTGCGGAGGCGGCTCCGATACGAAGGAGACGGACGCTCCTGCTGCGGCGACGGAGGGAGACACCAAGGCGGCCGAGGATACCAAGGCGGATGCAGGCACTGAGGCGGCCGGAGATACCCAGGCTGCAGCGCCGGCTGCTTCCGGCGAGCTGATCAAGATCGGCATCATCAACAACGACACCAGTGAGTCCGGCTACCGTGTGGCCAATGACAGGGACTTGCAGAGGAAGTTCACGGAAGAGAACGGCTATGACGCAACTTTTGCATATGGCAAGACCAATGACGAGCAGGTTGCTGCCGCCAACAAGATGATCCAGGACGGCGTGGACTATCTGGCCATCGCTGCGGCAAACACCTCTGGCTGGGACAAGGTTCTGCAGGATGCGAAGGATCAGGGAATCCGGGTGATTCTTTATGACCGTGTCATTGATGCGGACGAGGAGTTCTATGCGGCTTCCATCGTTTCTGACATGGCAAAGGAAGGCGAGACGGCTGCCAACTGGCTGAAGGATCAGAAGCTGGAGTCCTACAACATCATCCATCTTCAGGGCCAGATGGGCTCTTCCGCCCAGGTGGGCCGCAGCGAGGCTCTGGTGAACATGGCCGAGGCAGAGGGCTGGAACATCGTGACCCAGCAGTGTGCGGACTGGAACGCTGAGACGGCGCAGCAGATCGTGCAGTCTGTGATCGACGCCGGGACGGATTTCAACGTGATCTATGCGGAGAACGACAACATGGCGGACGGCGCCGTGAAGGCTCTCGACAAGGCCGGCATCAAGCACGGCGTGGGCGAGAAGGTCGTCATCATGGGCTTTGACTGCAACACCTTCGCTCTGGAGAACGTCATGAACGGGACCTGGAACTACGACGGACAGTGCAACCCTTATCAGGCGGACATGATCGACGAGGTCATCCAGGGCCTTCAGAACGGCCAGGAGCCTGCGGAAAAGACCATCATCATGGAAGAGGTGGGCTTTGACCAGAGCAACGTCACACCGGAAGTGATCGAGCAGTTTGGAATCTAAATAAGTGTAAAGGAACTTGACTGGCGCGGTGCAGCAAAACTGGAATCTGACAGAAAAGCTACACTGCGTCTTTCTACGGAGAATGAATTCAGGAGGTGAGCCTTTCATGGAAGAGAACACAGTGTTAAAAATGCGGAATATCCATAAAAGCTTCCCTGGTGTGCGTGCTCTGCAAGGGGTGGACTTTACGCTTAGACGGGGGGAGATCCATGCGCTGATGGGGGAAAACGGCGCAGGAAAATCGACGCTGATCAAGGTCTTGACCGGCGTGTATTCAAAAGATGAGGGCCAGATCAACCTGGACGGAAAGGACGAGGCGATCCATTCGCCCCAGGATGCCCAGAGGGTGGGCATCAGCACGGTGTATCAGGAGATCACCCTCTGCCCCAACCTTTCGGTGGCGGAAAACATGTACATAGGCCGGGGAAAGGGTGCCGTGCAGAACTGGAAGAAGATGAATGCGGATGCCGATCAGATCCTCACGAATCTGGGGATCCCGGCGAGGGGCAGCCAGCAGCTTTCCAGCTGTTCCCTGGCGGTCCAGCAGATGGTGGCCATCGCCAGGGCGGTGGACACGGACTGCAAGGTGCTGATCTTGGACGAGCCGACCTCTTCTCTGGATGAGCAGGAGGTGGAGAAGCTCTTCACGCTGATGCGGGACCTTAGGGAGAAGGGCGTGGGCATCATCTTCGTCACCCATTTCCTGGACCAGGTCTACGAGGTCTGTGACCGGATCACCGTCATGAGGGACGGAAAGCTGGTGGGGGAATTTGTGACCGAGGAGCTTCCCAGGGTCCAGCTGGTCTCCAAGATGCTGGGCAAGGAGCTGGACGATCTGTCCGACATCCAGGGGGAATATTCCTCCTACGAGGCGGCGGAGGGCGAGGCACCGGTCTTCGAGGCCAAGGGGCTTTACAGCGATTCCGGCATCAAGCCTTTCGACTTCGATATCAAGAAGGGCGAGGTCAACGGCTTTACCGGCCTTCTGGGCTCCGGACGGAGTGAGAGCGTCCGTGCCATTTTCGGGGCCGACCGGGTCCTTGGCGGCGAAGTGAAGATGAACGGGAAGCCGGTGAAGATCGCAAAGCCCATCGATGCCATGAAAAACGGCATCGCTTATCTGCCGGAGGACCGGAAGCGGGACGGCATCGTGGGAGATCTGTCGGTCCGGGACAACATCATCCTGGCCAACCAGGTGTTAAAGGGCTTCCTGAAGCCTTATAAGAAGTCGGAGACCTACAAGATCGCCGACGAGTACATCAAGCTCTTAAGCATCAAGACAGCTTCTGCCGACACGCCCATCAAGTCCTTATCCGGCGGCAACCAGCAGAAGGTGATTCTGGCCCGCTGGCTCCTCACCCATCCGGAATATCTGATTTTGGATGAGCCCACCAGGGGGATCGACGTGGGAACCAAGGTGGACATCCAGAAGCTGGTGTTAAAGCTTGCTTCCGAGGGGATGAGCGTGACCTTCATCTCCTCCGAGCTGGACGAGATGCTTAGGACCTGCTCCAGACTGATGGTCATGAGGGACCGCAGGATGGTCGGGGAGCTTTCCGGGGAGGAACTGAAGCAGAGCACGGTCATGAATACCATTGCCGGAGGTGAAAAATAACGATGGGTACAAATAAGGTGAGTAAATCCAAAGAGGGAAGCCTCCTTTCCAGGATGACCAGGAACCAGATGTTCATTCCTCTGGCGGCTCTGGCGGCGCTCCTTCTGTTCAATTTGATCCTCGATCCGTCCTCCTTTGCGATCACGATGGACGAGAACAGTGCGGGGAACCCGGTGCTTTCCGGTTTCCTGATCAACATTCTGGACAACGGCTCGGAGCTTGCGATCCTGGCCATCGGCATGACTCTGGTGACGGCGGCCAGCGGCGGGCAGGATATCAGCGTGGGCGCAGCCATCGCCATCAGCGGCAGTGTGCTGCTGCGGGTACTCTGCGGAAGCAATACCCGCCCGGAGACCCTGCAGGCGCCCATCCTCGTGGCCTTTCTGGTGGCCTTCGTGGTGGCCATGCTCTTCGGAGCCTTCAACGGCGTGTTGGTGGCCGTGTTCCGGATCCAGCCCATGGTGGCGACGCTGATTCTCTACACGGCGGGCCGTTCCATCGCCTCCTGGGTCAACAACAATGAGCTTCCCATCATCGGCGAGCCGTCCTTCGGTTATTTCGGAGGCTTCATTCCCGGAATCCCGGTCCCCACGCCGATTTTCATCGCCATCCTCTGTCTGGTGGCGATCTGGCTGGTGCTTAAATTTACCAACCTGCGGCTCTACACCCAGTCGGTGGGCATCAATGAGAATTCTGCCAAGCTAAACGGATTGAATCCAACTTTTATCAAGATTCTGTCCTTTGTGATTCTGGGAGCCTGCGTGGGCGTGGCGGCTCTGATCAAGGTGAGCCGTCTTGCCACCATTAACTACGGCGTCATCGCCAAGGATATCGAGATGGACGCCATCCTGGCGGTGGCTTTGGGCGGAAATGCCCTTAGCGGCGGCAAGTTCAACATGGCTGCCTCCGTGGTGGGCGCCTACGTGATCCAGTGCCTGACGACGACCCTCTACAAATTCAAGGTTCCGTCGACCGCCCTTCCGGCCTACAAGGCCGTGGTGGTTATCCTGCTGGTGGTCTTAAGCTCGCCGGTGGTGAGAGCGAAGCTTTCCGCCCTTGCGCCGCAGGCAAAGAGAAAGGAGGCGGCTTAATATGGCAAAGACATCATCCGCACCGAAGCAAGGTGGTGCAAAGAAAAGCCTCAATGACACCAGCCTTCTGATGCTAGTTCGGAAGAGCGTCGTGTAGGGAAAGAGTG
>CAJUOF010000183.1 GCA_910587905.1 uncultured Lachnospiraceae bacterium | reverse complement strand
TCCGGAGCTTCTGAACGCATCAAACTCTTTTTCCGGAATCAACGTGCCGCCAGACCACGCATCCGCTGCTTTTTCATCTTCCTCAGATGTCCCGTTCGCCTGCCCGACATGACCAAGAACAATATGCGCAAGTTCATGGAAAAGGCTGAACCAAAACCGATCTGAATCCTTACCCCTGGCAGTAAGCCCAACAACAATCTTGTTCCCGTCAAAAAATGACGCTCCCTGCAGAAACGATCCCCTCAGATGTGGAAGGAACACTAAGGCAATTCCACAATCAGCAAGGCACTTTTTAATCCTTGGGCAAAATTCCTTGGGCTCTAGCACTGTCATCCTGCGAAGCGCTGGCACAGCTTTAATTAAACCGTTGATATCAATAGGAGCTGTCTGAACATCGCGCGCCTTTCTCTTAGCTTCCTGCGCCCATGCCATCAAAGCAAGATCGCTTTTTTCTGTAATTGCTAACCTTCTGCAGGCAATTCTTGTAATCTGCTCGCTGCCAAGTAACGAAAGTTCAACAACCTCGAAATATTTTCTCAGATAGATAACCTTTTCCTTCGCATCTTTGGTCTCCGGAACCCAGCCAAATTTTGCCATTTCGCTGTATGGCAGTTGCTTTGCCAATTCGATATCGGCATCCATAGCATTTTCTGCTTCTGCTTTGACAATCTTCTCTCTGTAGATTGCTTCAAGATTATTCCAAAACTTAGCCGGAACGCCGAGAACCATCTCTAATCTAACCGCCGTCTCAGGGGTTAACCGTACATCTCCATTTATGAGCTTACTGATATGCTTCTCAGACATATCCATCCTGGCTGCAAACTCCTTCTGACTCATACCTCTGCCATTCAACTGCTCTTTCATTGTCGCCCCAGGTGGCGTTGCAATGTAACTGCGACTTCTCACCATAGTGCTGCCTCCTTGATCTATCCTCTTCCTATCAATGGTAATCGACAATTTCCAAAATATTCACGATTTGAATTTCGTCTCCATTCTTCTCAAACACCAGTCTGTACGGATGAACCAAATCCACCGCATATTGTCCTTTTCTGTTCTGCGATAGAGGATGACATCTCCCAATATGATACTGTATCATCATTTCCACAGTATCTGAAGCAGTGATTTCATCAATACGCCCATGTATCTTATCAGCCATTTCTCTGCCGTAGGTTCTCTCCGCAGTTTTGGCATCCGTACAAACTTTCTCGATTTTTTTATTTCTGTACGTGATATCCAAGCCATCACCTCTTCTTCGAATTTACCTTTGAGGTAAATTAATAATAGCATGGACACCCAATCTCGTCAAGAAGGCAAGTGATCTTTGAGGTAATTTTTCTATTCTTCTTTACTCCCAATCCGGTTCCGGATATATTCTCCTACCCGGTTCCTCTCGATCTTCAACGGAATGCTGATCTCTCCGTAGAGATTCTCCTCCGCAAGCTTCATATATTTCTCGTCGATATATGTAATCTTCTTTCCCTCCAGGCTGCGGCTCCGCTTCCTCATGTGGACCGTCTTGATGATCTTGACCCACTCTCTGC
This sequence comes from uncultured Lachnospiraceae bacterium, assembly GCA_910587905.1. Lineage (GTDB taxonomy): Bacteria > Bacillota > Clostridia > Lachnospirales > Lachnospiraceae > Lientehia. Next base: position 3,212 of record CAJUOF010000183.1, on the reverse strand, counting down.
AGTCGTACCGTCTGGCTACTTCTTTATACTGCTCTTCCCGCTTCTTTTCATTGGCAATCCATATGGTCTCGATGTGTGGAATTTCATCCAGCAGCTCTTCAACCTCTTTGGCTGTGGAAACCCTCCGCATCACCAGCTTCTCAGAATCCACCGGTGCGTAAATCCGGCTCCCTTTGGAATATACCGGTTCGAGCTCATAATACAGCACACCCTTCCTGAGCTTTGGCATCTCCATCACGTCAAGTACCCTGCATACGCCGTTGTGGTCACATACGATCATCTCGCCCACCTGAAACATCTGGCAGCCCCCTTTCTCTTTTCTCTGATTTCTATATTATTTCTATGTTATTTCTATTTTAACACGTTGTCTGTTTTTTTGTAAGAGTATTTTCCCCTTATTTCTTATTTTTGTGAAAATTGTCTGGAGTAAGCCAATATATTCTTGTGCAATCTAGTCTTTTTTCTTTCTGCTTGACGAAAAAAGGTCTGTTCGCTACAATGAAAGATAGTTTTACGGACAGGAGCCTTGTTATGAATGAGAAAATTTTGATTGTGGATGATGAACGGGAGATCGCCGACCTGGTGGAGGTCTATCTAAAAAATGACGGCTACCAAGTTTTGAAATTCTATGATGCTGTCTCCGCCCTCGCCTGTGTGGATGAGTCGGAGCCGGATCTTGCCCTTTTGGACGTCATGCTTCCGGACATGGACGGCTTCGTCCTCTGTCAGCGCATCCGGGAAAACCACCTGTTTCCCATCATTATTCTGACAGCCCGGGTGGAGGACATGGACAAGATCATGGGGCTTACTCTGGGGGCGGACGACTATATCACCAAGCCCTTCAATCCCCTGGAGCTTTTGGCCCGGGTGAAAACCCAGCTCCGCCGCTACACCCGTTACAACCAAAGCGTCCCTGCAAAGGAGGCTCTGGAATTTGACATCCGGGGTTTATCCATCTCCAAGGACAGTCACCGGTGTACCCTGAATGGCAGTGAGGTTTTTTTGACGCCCTTGGAATTCGACATCCTCTGGTATCTCTGTGTCCACCGGGGAGCCGTAGTCTCCTCGGAGGAAGTCTTCGAGGCCGTCTGGGGCGAAAAATATTTGGACAGCAACAATACGGTCATGGCCCATATTGCCAGGCTCCGGGAAAAGCTCCACGAGCCGGCCAGAAGGCCGAAATTCATCAAGACAGTCTGGGGGGTGGGCTATACCATTGAATAAGCAGACATCCAACCGCCTGATCCGAAGCAAGATGACGAAACGGCTCTTTCTCGGTTATTTTCTCTCTCTGGCCGTCTTTACCGTCGGCCTCACCGCCCTGGGCTTTTTCGTCGTCTGGGCCGGGCACAACCTCTTCACCTGGCGTTCGGAAAGTATGATTTATTGGTTTTTGAGACGGGTGGAGGACTACGCGTTCCTTCTCTATCTGCTGGCTCTTCTCGCCGGCTGGATCGTGATTACCTTCGTATCCTTCTCCAAAATCGTCCGGTATCTGGATGAGCTTATGCGCGCGGCAGAGCGGTTATCTCAGCCGGATTCCTCCCCCATCGTCCTCTCCGACACTCTGAAAGAGCTGCAGGACGAGTTAAACCAGGTGCGGGAGCGGGCGGCGGCCCAGGCCCGGATCGCAAAGGAGGCGGAGCAGAGGAAAAACGACCTGATCGTCTATCTGGCCCACGACCTGAAGACTCCCCTCACCAGCGTCATCGGTTATCTGACCCTCCTTGGCGACGAGCCGCAGATCTCCCCCGAGCTCACCGCCAGATATCTGGGGATCGCCAGAAGCAAGGCGGAGCGGCTGGAAGAATTGATCAACGAGTTCTTCGACATCACCCGCTTCAACCTCACCACCATCACCCTGGAACCGGAGCAGGTTCATCTGAGCCGTATGCTGGAGCAGCTTGCCAGTGAGTTTTCTCCGATCCTCAGGGAAAAAGATCTGACCTGGCAACTGGACATTGCCCCGGACATCTATGTCTTCTGTGACAGCGACAAGCTGGAACGGGTCTTCGACAACCTGATCCGAAACGCCGTCAATTACAGCTATCCGGAAACTCCCATCCGGCTCTCCCTGACTCCTGTCCGGGAATACGCGGAGATCTGTGTGGAAAACAGGGGACGGACCATCCCTCCGGAGAAGCTCGACCGCATCTTTGACCAGTTTTTCCGCCTGGACTCCTCCCGCTCTTCCGCCACCGGAGGCGCCGGGCTGGGACTTGCCATCGCGAAAGAACTCACGGAGCGGTTCGGCGGCTCCATCCAGGCAGAGAGCGCCGATGAAACCGTCCGTCTCACGGTTCTGTTACCTCTCTCCCTGAAGAAACCCCGTTAAGGAAACGCTGATCAAAGCGTTTCCTTAAGAAATTCTTCATAAACCTGTGGGAAAACCGTCATTCTTTCCGAAGGAAAACCACAAACCTTCCGCACGGTGTTCTGATAGAATCAAACCATCAGAACACCGTGCGTTTTGTTTTGGCAAAATGCAGATTTGGAAAGGATGGATCACCTTATGAGTAAATTAAATGTGCTTGTTTTCTTTGGAGGCTGCTCTTCGGAATATGAGGTCTCCCTGGAATCGGCCTGCGCCGTCATGGAACATCTGGATCAGACCAAATACCGCCCTCTTCCCCTGGGAATCACCATGGACGGGCGGTGGCTCTATTTTAAAGGCGACCGAAAAAAAATCAGGGACAATACCTGGGCCAACGAGGAGGATGCCGTTCCGGCCCTTCTCTCCACGGAGCGCATCGACCACCGGCTGCTTCTGTTCCCGGAGCCGGGTGCACCCGCCCAGTCCATTCCCGTCGACTTAGCACTCCCCGTCATCCACGGAAAGAACGGGGAGGACGGCACCCTGCAGGGGCTCTTGGAGCTCTTCGGCATCCCTCTGGCCGGCTGCGGCACCCTCTCCTCCGCCCTCTGTATGGACAAGGACCGTGCCCACAGGCTGGCAGCCCTGGCCGGCGTCCGGGTTCCCAGAGCCCTCACCTTAACCTCCGGCGGTTCTCTCTCCCCCGCCCTCTCCTTTGCCCTGGAAATCGGCTTTCCCCTCTATGTGAAGCCGGTCCGTTCCGGCTCCTCCTACGGCATTACCCGGGTGGAAACGCTGGAAGAGCTCTCCGACGCCGTCTCCCTGGCCTTCCATTGTGACAGCCAGGTGATCCTGGAAGAGAACATCGAGGGCTTTGAGGTGGGCTGTGCCATCCTTG
>CAJUOF010000182.1 GCA_910587905.1 uncultured Lachnospiraceae bacterium | reverse complement strand
CGTGCGGGAGGGTGTGCGGTGGTTCTTTTGCTGTCGGGGCTCTTTTCCGGCATGGGGCTTAAGAGGCTTTTTCTGGCAGACGGGGAGGAGGTTCCTGTCTACTCGGTGGAGGGGCTTCGGGATAAAAAGTGGTCCGATGCGGTGGTCCTCCCCGCCACGGTGGAATCTGGTTCCCTGACGGCCTATTATTATGACAGCCGTAAGCCGACGGTGGAGCTTTACGTGGAGGAAGGGCAGTCGGTGAAGGTCGGGACGCCCTTGCTCCGCTATGATTGTTCGGCTTTGGAGGAAGAGCTTTCTAGGGTGGAGCGGAGTCTTGAGAACCAGAGGATTTACCTGGACCGGCTGGGAAGCTTTCTCGGCTCCTTGAAGGCGACGAAGCCAAGGCCAGAGAGCCTTGGGCAGAACCAGGATAGAACGGACGGGAGATTTGCGGTCGTTTCTGCCGGGAAGGGAGCTGCCGAAAGGAGCCTTTCCACTTTCGGGATCGTGACGGCGCCTGTGTCCGCGGAGGAAAGTCTGGAAGGGTTCGTGGAGGCGGAGGGGCGAGATCGTGCCCTCACAGTCTACGAGAAGATTGACGAGACCTCCGTTCCTTCCGGCGGGAGAGGATCGGCGCAGGATCCCTATGTCTACTATGTAAAGAAGGGCGGGGAGGTGGCGCCGGAAGTGCTGGCCATGCTGGTGCGGATGAAGCTCTGTGGTCGGTTTGTCGTCGTGGAGGATGAGGCCAGTGCCCAGACGCCGCTCTTTGTCTGGACCTTTGACGGAAAGGTTTATGAAGCGGTCATTCAGGGGGAGGCTCCCTCGGAATCGTCCACGGAAACCTCGCCTTCTGCACCGGAATCTTCCTTGGAGAGTCTGGAAGAGAGCAGTTCCCCGGAGGAAAGTTCCGAATCTGTGCCGGAGGGCATGGAGTCTACGGACTCGACGGAGCATGTGCCGACTTCGGGGGCGGAGGAGAGTGGCGTGGAGACGGAACACTCTTCAGAGTCGGAGGAAAGTTCGTCGGATTCGGAGGGGGAGACGTTGGATGATGGCTCTTTTGACGATGATGCCCTGAACGAGGCTCTGGGAGGCTTGGAGAGCGAGCCTCAGGGGTATACGAAGGAAGAACTTGCCCGGGCCATTCGGGAGCGGAGTCTGGAATATGAGAATTTGGAGCTGGCCATCCGGAGAAATGAGCTGCAGGCGGAGAGTTTGAAGCGGGAGATCGAAGAGAATGTGCTGACGGCGGAGACGGACGGCCAGGTGCGGACAGCGGCGGACCCGAGGGAGGCGGCCCGGCTGGGACAGCCGGTACTGACGGTCCAAGGGAAGAGCGGGAGCCTTCTGTGCGGACAGATGAATGAGGTGCTGGCGGCGGTGTTAAAGCCTGGTGACCGGCTTACGGTGTCGGCCAAGATTCGGGAGAAGGAGGTTTCTTTTACGGCCACCCTTCGGTCGGTGGAACGGGAGCCGGGGGCCGGGAGCATGACGGATACAGATGCGGCGGGAGGCGGCGTGTCTGGAGGTGGCGATTCGCTATCTGACGGGACTGAAAATGGCACGTTTGGAGATGGGACAGCGGTTTCGCCCGTGGACGGCGGAGCGGGAAATCCGGCCATGAGCTATTACCGCTTTTCGGCTTCTTTGGAGGAGACAAAAGGAATACGGGCGGGGGATGCAGTGGAGATTCTCATTCCCCGGACAGACGTTGGTCAGAGGACGGAGGGGGAAGACTCTTTGAACGGAAGGATCGTTCTTCCGGATCGTCTCCTGTGCTATGAGGGCGGCGCTGCTTTCGTGTATACCCTGGGAGAGGACGGCCGGCTGGAGAAGAGGTCGGTGGAGACCGGCAGAAGCTTTGGAGGTACGGAGACGGAGGTCCTTTCCGGGATCACCGAGGAAGACTATCTGGCCCGTCCGGAGGAGGCCGCCGGGATGGAAGGAGCGAGGGTCCGGATTGTCTACGGGGAAGAAATGGAGATCAAAACGGAGGAATCGAAAGGATGGGAGGAGACGGAACCTTAAAGAATAAGAAACACCGGTTTGTCTTGGCTGTCCTTGTCCTGCTGTTTGCCGTGGCGGTCGGTTTTGTGGCCTTTCGCCTGGGCAGGCGGGAGGGAGACCGAAACGGGGGGACGGAGGAGCAGGCTGGAGGACGCGGGAATGAGAAAGGCAATGGGCCGGAGGACGAGAAGGAGACGGAGTTCGGAAGCGGCTCGGTGTCGGTGGCCCCTGCCCTTTTTGACGGGACATTCTGTGACTTTTCTCTGGAGCCTGCGCCCCCGGCTCTGGTTTCTCTGGCGGACCGGCTGATTCCGGAGCTTGAGCGGCAGGAACGGGTGGAGGCAGCGGCCGCCTACTATCGGAGAGACGATGCGGCGGTCTATCATGGGATGGACGGACTGCCGGAGGGGAGTGTCCTGGGAGTCGGGCCGGATTTTTTGGCGGCGGCGGGCTTTCGGGTGGAGAAGGGCCGGGGGCTTTCTGAGCGGGATGTGGAGGAGAAAAGAAGAGTGGCTCTTCTGGACGGACGTGCGGCCCAGGTGTTCTTTCCGGGGGCGGACCCGGTGGGGGAGACGGTTGAGGTGGAGGGGAGACTCTATCAGGTGGCAGGCGTCGTGGATCTTTCGGAGCCCAGGACGGGGGGCGGGTTGGTCCTCGTCCCGGAGAGTACCTGGGGGGAGCTGTACCAGTACGAGGAGCCCAGGTCTGTGGTACTTCGGCTTTTGGAGCCTCCTGAGGAAGCTCTCACGGATGAGGGATGGGAGGTTTTGCGTAAGGAGACAGGTACCGGTGCGGCGAGGATTCTCAACAGCATGGTGCCGGAGGGGGAGGCAATCCGTTATCAGATGCAGTGACTGCTGGTGGGATGTTTGCCTTTGCGGGCGGGAAATTTTCCTTGACTGTCCGGTTACTGTATGGTTTATAATGACAATGAGAGAGTATGTTCATACAAAAGCCGGGGGGAAGGAACCATGCAGACGGATTATAAAAACAAGGGACTCAATCTGTTGAAAAAGGGACAGAAGGGCATTATTCACGCCATATTCAGCCGGTTCGGGCTGGCACTTGTGATGCTGGTTTTGCAGGTGCTGATCCTGTTTGGTATATTTCAGAGGTTTGAGGAATATCTGCCCCATATTTTCGGCGGCATGGTGTTTTTGTCTTTTATTCTGGTCATTGTCTTTTTGAACATGAACAGCCGGATCAATCCTACGGTGAAGATCACCTGGCTTATGGTGATCATGCTCCTGCCGGTGTTCGGCGTGTTGTTTTTCGTCTATATCCAGAGTGACCTGGGCCACCGAGTGGTGAAAAAGTATATGAATGGGGTCATTGCAGAGACGAAGAACTACATTCCCCAGAAGGCGGAGGTCATGGAGCGGCTCACTGAGGAAAATCCGGGGGCGGCAGCTCTGGCCCGCTATATCGCCAGAAGCGGCTGTCATCCGGTATATGACCGGACGGCGGTGACGTATTTCCCTCTGGGGGAGGATAAGTTCGAGGAGATGCTGAAACAGCTTGAGGCGGCGGAGCACTTCATTTTTATGGAGTATTTTATTGTGGACGAGGGGGTCATGTGGGGCCAGATTTTGGAGATTCTGGCGAAAAAGGCGGAGGAGGGGGTGGAGGTGCGGTTTATGTATGACGGCACCTGTGAGTTTGCCCTTCTGCCAAGGGATTATCCGAAACGGCTTAAGGCTCTGGGAATTCAGTGCCGAGTCTTTGCACCGGTCACGCCTTTCGTCTCCACCCATTATAATTACCGGGACCACAGAAAGATTTTGGTGATTGACGGACACACGGCCTTTAACGGGGGTGTGAACCTGGCGGACGAGTACATCAACCAGAAGGTGAAGTTCGGCCACTGGAAGGACACGGCCCTCATGTTAAAAGGCGAGGCGGTGAAAAGCTTTACCCTGATGTTCTTACAGATGTGGGGAAGCGGGGGAGAGAAGGATGAGACGGAGCGGTTTCTCTCATACCCGACGGGATGGGCGGAAGGGGCCGGGGG
>CAJUOF010000181.1 GCA_910587905.1 uncultured Lachnospiraceae bacterium | reverse complement strand
CTGCGGCGGCTGTATGGAGAGGCTGGTGCGGACCAGGGTGGCGGATTTTAGCCTGGAGGAGGCAAAAACGCTGGGACAGATCGAAGCCATGCGGGAGGCGGGGACTCTGGGAACGGCCGTGACGCCGGTAGATGCCCTGTTTTCCTTCTATCCGGCCCTTTTTGCGGCAGAGTGTGCAAGGAAGAGGCTTTATAACGGAAATCCCATGAGGAGGGCAGAACTGGAGGAGAGGCATGCAGGCAGCCATCCCGGCACCGGAGCAGAATCAGGCAGGATTCGAGTTTATGATGACGGGGGAACGTTTATCGGGCTCTATTCCTATGATGGGAAGCGGGAGCTTTACTGCCCAGACACCTTGTTCTTTACCGGGCGGGCAGAAGCAGCAAAGGAGCAGCTATGAGATTAATTACCGGACAGACAGAGCTTTTATCCGCAGGGGTCAGGCCCTCTGCAGTGACGCTCGGAAAATTTGACGGACTTCACCTGGGGCACAGAAAGCTGATTGGAGAGGTACTGAAAGCGGGCGAAGATGGGTTGGAGACAGTGGCATTTACCTTTTCCCTGCCGCCGAGAACCTTCACGGAGAGGGAGATGCAGCCGGTACTCTTGACGAGACGGGAGAAACGCATTCATATGGAACGACTTGGCCTTGGCACTCTGGTGGAATATCCGTTCACGGAGGCGGTCTGTCACATGGAGCCAGAAGATTTTGTGGAGCAGGTCCTGGTGAAGGGGCTCAAGGTAAAACGGATCGTTACAGGACCGGACTTTTGTTTTGGCTACCGGAGGCGGGGGAATGTGGAGCTTCTTTCACGGCTTGCCGATGTCTATGGCTATGAACTTACTGTGATTGAAAAAGAACGGGATGCGAAGGGACGGATTATCAGCAGTACTTTGGTGAGGGAAGAACTCAGTCAGGGACATGTGGAACAGGTCAACGAACTTCTCGGCTATCCCTACACGGTAACCGGCGAGGTGGTCCACGGCAATCATCTGGGAAGGACTTTCGGGATGCCCACCATCAATCAAATCCCGGCGAGAGAGAAGCTCTTGCCGCCAAACGGTGTCTATACGGCGGCCGTAGAGATCGAGGGAAAAACGTATCGGGGCGTATCCAATGTGGGGTACAAGCCCACCATAGAGGGGAACTATCCAAAAGGAGTGGAGACCTACATTTTTGATTTTGACAGAGATTTGTACGGAAAAACGCTGGATGTACAGTTGTTCCACTACCAGAGAAAGGAACAAAAATTTGCTTCTGTGGAGGAACTGAAGGCGCAGCTTGTGAAGGATGCGAGGGAGAGCCGGAGCCTTTTTGAGAGTGGTAATTATGTGGTGAGGAGTGAAAAATAACGGTTTACAATCAGAAATACATGTGATATACTGTAGCGGTGTGAAACTCGGCCGATGCCCGGTGCAAGGAGGCTCCAACCTGTACCTGGTATCTGGTGTGACAAAGAATAAGGAGGAAACAGATCATGATTTCAAAGGAAAAGAAAGCAGAGATTATTGAGGCTTATGGGAGGAAACCCGGTGACACCGGTTCTCCGGAGGTTCAGATTGCGATTCTGACCGCCAGGATTACGGAGCTCACCGAGCACCTGAAGGTCAATCAGAAGGATCACCACTCCAGGAGAGGACTTCTGAAAATGGTAGGCCAGAGACGTGGACTTTTGGACTATCTGAAGAAGACGGATATCGAAGCGTATCGTGCGCTGATTGCACGCCTTGGCATTAGAAAATAACGACGGATTATGAGGACATCAGGGTGGAGAGATTCCACCCTGTTCTCACATGCACAAACCTGTGCAGAGAAAACTGCCTCGAAAGCAATGCGTGGATACGGAGTGGAAGAACTCCTGCGGGCTTTCCAGGGAGAAGCAACTGGTAGACTTGGCGGAATTTACATTCGAGACCACTGAAAAGGGTAGATTTTGGATAAAAAACCTGCCTTTTTCAGTAGTTTCGATGTCTTCCGCCTCCAAGAAGAAAAGGAGAATCTGATGTATAAGAGTTTTTCAATGGAATTGGCAGGGAGAACCCTGACTGTTGATGTGGGACGTGTTGCGGCCCAGGCAAACGGTGCAGCATTTATGCACTATGGAGATACGGTGGTGCTCTCCACAGCGACATCGTCAGATAAGCCCAGGGAGGGCATCGATTTCTTTCCCTTGAGTGTGGAATTCGAGGAGAAGCTTTACGCGGTGGGCAAGATTCCGGGCGGCTTCAATCGGCGAGAGGGAAAAGCGTCGGAGAATGCCACCCTGACGGCCCGTGTGATTGATCGCCCCATGCGTCCCCTGTTCCCCAAGGATTACAGAAATGACGTGACCTTAAACAATCTGGTCATGTCCGTAGACCCGGAGTGCAGCCCGGAGCTGACTGCTATGTTGGGTTCTGCCATCGCAGTCTCTATTTCGGATATTCCCTTTGACGGCCCCACGGCGGCAACTCAGGTGGGGTTGATTGACGGGGAACTGATTTTCAACCCGACGGCGAACCAGAAGCAGATTTCTGATTTGGCTCTGACGGTGGCTTCCACTAGAGACAAGGTGATCATGATTGAGGCGGGGGCCAATGAGGTGCCTGAGGACAAAATGATCGAGGCTATTTTTGCCGCTCACAGCCTGAATCAGGAGATCATCAAGTTTATCGATACCATTGTGGCCGAGTGTGGAAAGGCCAAGCACACCTATGAGAGCTGTGAGATTCCGGCTGAGCTGTGGGAGGATATGACGGCGGCTGTCACCGGGGAAGAGATGGAAGAGGCTGTGTTCACCGATGTGAAGCAGGTACGGGAGGAGAATATCAAGAAACTGACCGAGAAGCTTTCCGAGCGGTACGCGGAGGAGCATCCGGATTGGGTGCCGCTGATCGGTGAAGCCCTTTACAAGTACCAGAAAAAGACCGTGCGAAAGATGATCCTGAAGGATCATAAGCGTCCTGACGGCCGGGCAATTACCCAGATCCGTCCTTTGGCGGCAGAGATCGATCTGCTTCCCAGAGTGCACGGCTCCGGTATGTTCACCCGCGGCCAGACACAGATCTTAAACGCTTGTACCTTAGCCCCTCTTTCTGAGCGGCAGAAGCTGGATGGCCTGGACGAGAATGAGACCTCCAAGAGATATATGCACCATTATAATTTCCCCTCCTATTCCGTGGGTGAGACAAAGCCCAGCAGAGGGCCGGGACGCCGGGAGATCGGCCATGGAGCGCTGGCGGAGCGGGCACTTCTTCCGGTCCTTCCCAGCGAAGAAGAGTTTCCTTATGCGATCCGTACTGTGTCGGAGACTCTGGAGTCCAACGGTTCGACCTCTCAGGCCAGTGTGTGTGCGTCCTCCCTGTCCCTGATGGCGGCAGGTGTGCCGATCAAGAGCGCAGTGGCAGGAATCTCCTGCGGTCTGGTGACCGGGGACTCCGATGACGATTATCTCGTGCTGACAGATATCCAGGGATTGGAGGATTTCTTCGGTGACATGGATTTCAAAGTGGCCGGAACCCATAAAGGAATCACGGCCATCCAGATGGACATCAAGATCCATGGTCTGACAAGGCCCATTATCGAGGAGGCGATTGCCAGGACGAGGGAGGCCAGACTTTATATTTTAGATGAGGTTATGAAGCCTGTGATCGCTGAGCCCCGTCCGGAGGTTGGCAAGTATGCGCCTAAGATCACACAGATCCAGATCGATCCTACAAAGATTGGTGATGTGGTCGGCAAGCAGGGGAAGGTCATCAATCGGATCATCGACGAGACCGGCGTGAAGATCGACATTGAGGACGACGGCTCCGTATCCGTATGCGGCACCGACAGAGAGATGATTAATCGGGCGATCACCATAATCAATCGGATTGTCAATGATTTGGAGCCGGGAGAGATTATGACCGGAAAGGTAGTCCGGATTATGAACTTTGGTGCGTTCGTGGAGCTGGCTCCCAATAAGGATGGTCTTGTTCACATTTCCAAGCTGTCTCAGAAGCGCGTTGGAAAAGTCGAGGACGTAGTGAAGATTGGGGATGAAGTCACGGTTAAAGTTCTGGAGATTGACCGCATGGGGAGAGTCAATCTGTCCATGAAGGATGTACCTCAGGAAAAGAAGCAGGAAGACTGATAGAATTCGAGTATTGTGCAGCGAGTAGGGAACTTTTTCCCTACTCTGTTTCGTTATGCACAGGGGCGCAAGAAGAAATTAGCCGCCTAGCGGCATGCGCCCCGCGCAGCGAGTAGGGAATAAAAGCTCTTCCCTACTCGATTCCGGCGAGCAGAACGATCCCTAAGCGATGTTCCTTGGCCTGGTAAAGATAGAGCTGGTTGGAGAGCACATCCTCGGGGGCGACCTCTTTTTTATTGATTTCCTGGACCATCTGCAAAAGGGAATTCGGAGATGGGCTTTTTTTCATCGGGAGGAGCAAGACCTCATGGATGGAGCTGGGCAAAACATAGAAATCGTCCTGCAGCATGTCGGCGAAGGAGGCTAAGATATCGTCATAGAGCAGGCAGGCAGCGCCGAAGATGCGCGTCCGATTGCTCAAAACGAAAATCTCCGCAGTGTTGGAGGGCGGAAGCTCCTCTTTTTCGATCTCCGGGAAAAGCAGGCGCTCCATGGGAATGATTTCGCAGCCGGTCAGAAAACGAGTATTCGATTTGGCCAGCTTGAAAAGTTCTTCCGCCGTTGTATTCCAAAGCTTTAGGTGGCTGTTGTGGATCAAAACGGTGGAGCTTCCGATGATTTCATCCTCCAGGGTAAAGAAAAAGATGATGGCGAGATCAAGAAAGGGAAGGGAGGGAATATCAGCCAGAAGCTCTAGATTGGAAGCGCGGCTGACCAGGCGGAAGGAAATGCGGCTTCGGATTCGTTCAAAATCTCTCAGAAGAGAAAGATCGAACAGAGAGGGGAAGCGGTGTTTTTCGTAAAGAGAAGAGATTTCTTCGAGGAGACTGTCAAAAGGAGCTCCTTTTTGATATCTGAAGTAGTAGGAGTTGAGATAAATCGTCGGTGCAATGTTTTCTCCCGGCTGCAGGATCAGCAGGCCGTCCAGATGTTGACTGTTGTTTTTTAGGACGGGACGAATGGAGACGGACGCTTCCGAGTAGCGGTTTTCCATATTGCTGCAGATCGTGGATAAAAATTCAGAATAGTTCATCGATATACCTCCAGATTTGATAAGAATAGAAATTGATAGAAAGAAACGAGTTAATAAAAAAGAACTAAATACAAACATGGGAACATTGCCGAACGGCAGGGCGAAAAATAAAATAGACGAAAAGGTGAAAAAAGAAGGACTGCACCTGAGTGGAATCGAACCACCGCACGTGGCTCCGGAGGCCACTGCTCTATCCACTGAGCTACAGGTGCATGTCTAAGTCCAACAAAAACTATTGTAACTCATTTATGGAAGAAGAGCAAGAGAAAAATGAAAAAAACTTAAAAAATTATGAGTATGTTTCTTTTTTGTTGATTTTTTTTTACGTTTTTGTTATCATGTATGTGTGTTCCAAGCGGCGTGATGCCGCCTTTCAGAAAAAAGGAGGTTTTTAAATGGATGAGTTGAAATCCAGACAGGAAAAGCTGGATGACGATAAGAAGAAAGAGGAGGGAGAATCCCGTAAGAGAAAAAAGCCGGATCAATCCTTTTCTGAATTTCTTCAGATGTACGGGAAGTATATCATTATGGCGGTGGCTGCCATAATCGTAGTCGTCATTGTAATTGTAGTAGTGGGAAGGCCGAAGAAGGATGCAGAAGTGCCGGATACTACGGAATCCGCAGCATCAGAAAGTGCGGAAACACCGGCACCGGAGCTCCCGGGCGGAACCTTGGAGAAGGATACCAATCAGGCGGTGGTCACCTTGGTGAATGCCTATTTTACCGCAGTTCAAAATTGTGATGTGGAGGCTCTCGCCACAGTGGTGGATTCGACCGAATCGATCTCCGTGGAACAGCTTCAGGCGGAGCGGGAATTTGTGGAGGGTTATCAGAACATTTCCTGTTATACGCTGAATGGCCTGACGGATGGCACCTATGTTGTCTATGTATCTTATGATATGAAGTTTCTCAATGTGGAGACTCCGGCGCCCTGTTTGATCCGTCTGTATATCTGTACGAATGCAGAGGGCAGCTTATATATCTTCAATCAGGAAAATGGCATGGATAGCGCTGTGGTGTCCTATATGGAGGAGATTAACGCCAGAGAAGATGTCAAGGCTCTGATGAGTGATGTGGATGTCAGACTGACGGAGGCTATGGCGGCCGACGAGGCACTGAACGCCTTGGTAAGCAAATTGCATGGCAATGCTCCGGCTGAGAGTGAGGCACCGTCTGAGGGAGAGGAAACACCGGCCGAGACACCTGCTGAGACGGAAGCGCCGGAGACACCAGCCGAGACACCAGCGGCCGACAGTGGCTCGTTTACGGATGTGGACGAGACGGTTTACGCCAAGGAGGGGGTGAATATCCGGAAGGCTCCTCAGGCAGATGCGGAGGTGGCCGGAACGATTCAGGCTGGTGAGTCCATTCACCGAACGGGTTATAATGACAACTGGAGCCGTGTGGAGTATGGCGGAGAGACCTGCTACATAGCAGCGGGCTTTTTGACAATGACAGCTCCCGGCGAGGGGGACGGCTTTACCGAAGTGGACGAACGAGTTTATGCAAAGGAAAGTGTGCGGATCCGCAAGTCTCCGGAGGATGGGGCCGAGGTGGTTGGAACGCTCCTGGAGGGGGAATCTTTAAAGCGGACAGGCTATAACGATCAGTGGAGCCGTGTCATTTATGAGGGAGAGACCTGTTACATCGGCGCGGGCTTCTTGACGACGGCAGATCCTTCTGCGGAAGAGGACGACTAAGTGGAAGCGAAAATGGATAAGAGATAAGAGACAGGAATGGGGGCGTGATTCACGCCCCTTTTTGTCAGAATAGAAAGGTGTAGGAGAGCGGGATGAACGTAAAAGATTTTAATTATGAATTACCCGAAGAACTGATTGCCCAGGATCCTCTGGAGGATCGGAGCGCGTCCAGACTTCTCATGTTGGATCGAAAGACAGGAGAGATCCGCCACCGTGTATTCCGGGAGATTGCCGGGGAATTCAGGCAGGGAGACTGTCTGGTGATCAACAATACGAAAGTGATTCCTGCAAGACTTTTCGGAGTGAAGGAAGGAGCCGGAGCAGTGATTGAAGTGCTGCTTCTGAAAAGGCGGGAGAAGGATATCTGGGAGACCCTTGTAAAACCAGGAAAAAAAGCAAAGCCTGGTGCGGTGCTTTCCTTTGGGGAAGGCCTTTTAAAAGGAAGGGTTGAAGACGTTGTGGAAGAGGGAAATCGACTGATTCGTTTTTCCTATGAAGGGATATTTGAGGAAATTTTGGATCAGTTGGGGCAGATGCCGCTTCCGCCTTACATCACCCATCCCTTGCAGGATAAAACTCGCTACCAGACCGTATATGCCAAACATGACGGGTCGGCTGCCGCGCCCACGGCAGGACTTCATTTTACCAAGGAGCTTTTGGAAGAGCTCCAGGAAAAGGGCGTGGAGATCGTAAATGTGACCCTTCATGTGGGGCTTGGCACTTTCCGCCCGGTGAAGGAGGCTGTGGTAGAGAACCATCATATGCATTCAGAGTTTTACTGCATTGAGGAGGAGGCGGCGGAAGCAATCAATCGGGCGAAAAAAGAAGGACGGCGGGTGATCTGTGTTGGGACTACGAGTTGCCGAACATTGGAGTCCGCTGCGGATGACAAAGGTCTTGTGAAAGCTACGAGTGGCTGGACAGAAATTTTTATTTATCCTGGCTATCAATTTAAATGTATGGACGGACTGATTACCAATTTCCATCTGCCCCAGTCCACCCTCCTCATGCTGGTGTCAGCCTTCGCAGGAAGGGAACACGTACTGGCCGCCTATGAGGAGGCGGTGCGGGAGCAGTATCGATTTTTCAGCTTTGGGGATGCAATGCTTGTGGTGTGAGTAAAAAAATTGGGCGTGAGAAAGCCCGCGGGAGCGCAGGAATACTGGGGCTTCGCGGTTTTTTGGCACCATTTTTTAAAAACAGTTTTTTTGGCATTTTTGGGGTGAAATCGGGTAAAAAGGGTGTTTTTGGGACAAACTTTTGCAAAAGTTTGAAAGAGAAGAATGATGTATAAATATGCATTATTATAACATAATATAATTTTGATTTGCCGAAATATAGATATGCATGAGAAAATAATGTGGTATTTGGCAAAATAGATTTGCTATATTAATGGATGTTTGGTTGAAGAATAACAGGGAGGTTATGATGCAATGTGTGTTGAGAACAAAAATAGTAGTCTAAATAATGGAGCATATGCCTCTGGGCCCCAACTTCTCCAGTTTGAAGCGTTATGCCATTTTTCATTGATAGTGACTCAAGAGACTCTACAATACCAAGAGCTGCCTGAATATGCCAATCTGGAAGTTGTTCGTAATAATGTACATACCTATTTTAAAAATGGCAAGTTTGCCCAAAAAGCTTCCAATATTACGACAGAAGATTTAGTCGAATATTAAATGATGTTGTATCATATTACTTGACACTTCCTCTTCACGGATTTATAAAAAAGAAGTGAAAATGGAGGACAAGAAATGGCACAGAAGAAAATGTATGACAAGGAGTTCAAGATTCAGGCAGTAAAGCTCGGCAGAGAGATTGGGTTCAGCAAAGCAGCGCAGGAATTGGGAGTCAACACGGATACACGGTATGGATGAAATCGACGTGCGAAAGACGCCCGGCTGGATCTGGGGCCGGGAACCCAAACGCCGGATACAGCGATGAGCCTTACGGAGGAAGTGCAGAAGCTTAGAGTGCAAAACAAAAATCCCGCAAAGGAAAACGCCCGATTAAAAGAAGAAAACGAGTTTTTAGCGGAAGCAAGCGCTTTTTTCGCAACGAGCCGTCGGAAGTCAGCAAAAATCTGAGAATGAAGTTTCTTGATAGAAAGACAAACGGCGGCGCCATAAAAGGGAAACTAGCGTTTTATTGTAATGCGCTTCACGTGACAAGGCAGGGATTTTACTGGTATCTGAAACATCGGGATGATCCGTGGAAATACGAAGGCCTCGCTGAAAAAATGCGGGCTGTCGTGGCAGAGGATGAATGCAATGATACATATGGCCGCTACCGGATGTGTCAGGCGTTAATGCTGAAATACCCGGAAGAAAAAATCCCCGGCGAAAGAACGGTCTGCCGGATCATGGAAGAAACAGGATTAAGCCACAGACCAAAACGCAGGCCCAATGGCATTACAAAGGCTGACAGCGAAAATCGGACGACCTTTTAAAGAGGGATTTCACGGCGGAGAGGCCGCTGGAAAAATGTGTGACGGATATCACCGAAATTCCTGCACAAGATGGGAAACTCTATGTTTCCGCCATCTTTGACTGTTACGATCTGGGGGTTCTCGGGCTTGCAATGGCAGATAACATGAGAGTAGAACTGTGTATATCCACAATAGAGAATGCCTTTAAAGCATTCCCGTCTATCAGCGGCGCAATTATCCACAGTGACCGTGGAACCCAGTATACAAGCGCATCCTACAGGGCAGAGTTAAACCGGTGCGGGATTGTGCAGAGTATGAACAGCGATGGCGGAAGATGTCATGACAATGCACGTTGTGAAGCCATGTGGGCAAGGATGAAGGAGGAACTGCTGTATGGAAGATATAATACAAAGAAAATAGATCGGAAGAGCGTCGTGTAGGGAAAGAGTG
>CAJUOF010000180.1 GCA_910587905.1 uncultured Lachnospiraceae bacterium | reverse complement strand
TCTCACCACCAGGGGCTTTGGAGAGGAGGATATGCGGGAGACGGCAAGGCTTCTTGCGAGGGCGCTTGAGCACCACGGGGATGAGGCAGTTCTTGGGGAAGTGAGAACGGCCGTGAAGGAGAAGGCATCCCACTATCCGATGTTCGCCGACGAGTGGAATCCCTGCAGATAAATGACGGGATTGGAATCCCATGACAGAGGAAGGATGGCAGAGGCTTTGTCTTTGCCATTTTCCCTTTCTTGGATTTTCGGTACAGAGGATGGGCATTCCGGGGAAAGTCTGGATAAAATAAGAAAAAGGCGGGAGGCGGTCAGGATGGGCAAGATACAAAAGCTGGACTGGGGCAGCATTGAATGGATCTACGAGCCGGAGGAGGGCTCCATGGACAATATGCGGGTGGGGCTAAGCACCATGCTTCCGGGAAAGGTGCAGCCCCGCCACATCCACTGTGGGGATGAGCAGCTTATGTATGTCTTGAGCGGCCATGGCCGCCAGCGGATTGGGGATGTGGAGAGTAATCTGGAGGCCGGCAGCATTTATCATGTTTCCACGGGCATGGCCCACGAGTCCGTCAACGACGGGGATGAGCCCATCGTGAAGCTTCTTATTTCCATCCCGGCTCTCACCATGGCGCCGAAGGTGCGCATGAATGAGGCGGAGCGGGTCAAGAGACAGGAGGCCATCGATCGGCCGGAGTTTTTGCGGGATACGGTGAAGGAGTTGTTCCGCTCCATGCTGGCCCCTCTGAAACTGCCCCTGGCGATCTTTGATTCGGAGCAGAAGCCGGTTTATAAGAGCAGGGAATATCCGGAATACTGCAGGCGGACCTGTAGGATCGAAGAAAATTTGGAAAACTGTAAACTGGTGAACAGGAAAAATGTGTGGGTGCCTCCTTATTACGAGGGGGCTTCTGCCTGTGTCTGTGAGCACGGACTCTGGGTCTATACTCTTCCCATTGTGGCGGGCGGAGAGCTTTTGGGCTATATTGAGGCCGGGCATGTGCGGACGGGAACGGGGGAGGAGGCAGAGGAGGGGCTTCCCTACAACGTGCCGGACAGCACCGTGAGGGGAATCGTCCAGGTGATCCACAAGCTCTCGGAGGCGATCTGCAACCACTACGAGGTCTGCCGGATGCAGGTGGCCCTCCAGCACAATGTGCGCATGCTGTCCGACCGGAGGCGGGAGGAGGCCCTTTTGCAGGAAACCCTTCGGACCACCAAGGATCAGGCCTTTAACCTTCAAATCAACCAGCACTTTCTGTTCAATACCTTGAATACCATCGCCGGGCTCGCCATCCGGGAGGAAGCCATTTCCACCTATCAGGCGGTGGGGGACCTGGCCCAGCTTCTCCGCTACACCCTGCGCACAGACAGCTATTTCGTGACCTTGGGGGAGGAACTGGAATATCTGAAAAATTACACCAACCTGCAAAAGCTCCGCTTCCGGAAGCGGCTGGAGGTGGAGTATCTGATCTCTTCTGTTTTGCTGGAGGAGAAGGTTCCCTTTAACTTTTTGCAGCCCATCGTGGAAAATTGTTTCAAGCATGGCTTTAAGAACAAGGCGGGGAAAATGGCAGTATCCATCCGGGCGGAGCGGGACGGGGAACGGATGCGGCTCGCTATTTCGGACAACGGGGAAGGCATGACGGAAGAAACGCTGGGGGCGCTCAGGAAGCGGGTGGGAAGCGGGGAGGGAAATCACGGAACCGTGATGGTGGTTCAGAAGCTAAAATCCCTTTACGGGGACAGTGCTTCCTACGAAGTGGAGGCATCGGAGGACGGAACTACTGTGACTGTGCACATTCCCATGGAAAGGGGCGGAGAGGATGAGACGGGTATTGCTGGTAGATGACGAGGGCGCGGCAAATGAGATCATCCGCTATTTTATCAAGACGCATGACCTGCCCCTGGAGGTGGTGGGGGAGGCCTACGACGGGGAAGGGGCCCTGCGGGCGATCCGGAGATTCCGGCCGGACCTGGTGTTTCTGGACATTGAGATGCCGGGGCTCAACGGTCTTGAGGTTATGGAGCGAACCCGCAGGGAGTACTCCGGAAATGTGAGCTTTATCATCATCACGGCCTTCGACTCTTTTGCCTATGCCCAGCAAGCCCTTAGAATGGGGGTCAAAGATTTTCTCTTAAAACCGGTTGTGTATGAACAGTTTTTAGAGACCATGGAACGTGTCGTCGGCTATCGGTACACGGACCATCCGTCCTTCAATCAGCTTTTGGAATATATCGGCGTCCATTACGGGGAAGAGCTGAGCCTGGCCTCCTGTGCAGGCCTTCTTTCTATGAGCGAGAGCAATGTGGCCAGGCTTTTCAAAAGACACCTGGACACCGGCTTTACGGCCTATCTAAATGACGTCCGGATGCGACACGCCAGGACGTTTTTGAAGGAAGGTCTTTCCATCAAAGAAGCGGCGGATAAGGCCGGCTATAACAATCTGAACTATTTTTACCGGGTGTTCAGACAGAAATACGGGATGACGCCGAAGGAGTATGCGGCGGAGCCGTTTTGAAAAATTTTATGCAAATCGCACGGTAAAACAAGAAAGGGCATATAGGTGTCAAGATACGCAATCGACGGCAAAGCTCCGCCTGGTTATGATAGAATCATAGCAAGTAGAGGAGGGGAAGGCCGTTATGATGCTAAATAAAGTGGTACTGTGGATGATGGGAATCTCTGCCCTGGTCGGCGGAATAGACAGGATGACGGGCTGTCATTTACATCTTGGGGAAAAGTTTGATGAGGGCTTTCATTCCCTTGGAGAGCTGGCCCTGGGGATGGTGGGGATGCTTTGTCTTGCTCCTGTACTGGCATCGGTGCTTCATCGATTGACGGAGGCTTTTTTCCGAGGGCTTCATATGGACCCATCGGTTTTAGCCTCCGTCTTTTGCGTTGACATGGGAGGGTTTTCCTTGGGGAGGGAGCTGTGTGGGACGGAGGCTGCCGGCTATTACAACGGTCTGTTTGTGGCGGCCATGCTGGGCTGTACTTTGACCTTTACGATTCCGGTGGCATTCCATGCCATCGGAGAGGAAGATAAACCACTGTTTTCTCTGGGCTTGCTCTATGGGATGGCGGCAGTGCCCGCTGGCGCTGTCCTTTCTGGTATCTTGGCGGGATTCTCCCTTGCAGTCATTATGATGAATTCTATCGTTACTATTCTGATTTCCCTTCTGGTGGTTCTCTGCCTGAAATGGATTCCGGACAAAACTGTCCGCGCCTGTATCTACCTTGGGAAAGGACTCACGGTTTTGACTTATATTGGTCTGGTGGCGGCGGCCTTTCAATATCTGACAGGGGCAGTTCTGATCCCGGGTCTTGCTCCCATTGAGGAAGCGATGGCCACCGTGTCCGCCTGCGGCATCACCCTTCTGGGAACCTTCCCTTTTCTGGAGCTTTTGGTGCGGGCACTTAAAAGACCTCTTAAGGTTCTGGGAAGAGAACTCAAGGTCAACGAGGAGGCCGTCTCTGGCCTGGTCTTTACCCTCGCCAATTCTGTTCCGGTCTATAAGCGGATGAAGTACATGGATAAAAAAGGAATTGTGGTCAATACGGCCTGGCTGGTGTGCGCAACGGCAGCCCTGGGAGACCATCTGGCTTTTGGCTCCGGCGTGGCGCCGGAATATTTGATTCCCTTGATTGTGGGAAAGCTGGTGGGAGGACTTCTGGGTGTCTTTTTTGCTGTGAAAGCCTATCGGCCGGAAGTTGTCTGCAAAAACCCCCATTGTCCCCTCCTTGGAGTCAAGAGAGAGGTCAAAAACGTGTAACGAAGAGCAAAATATGCAATTTACACAAAAAAACTTCTTGTCTATACTAAATTCAAGAGGAAAAGAACGACAGAAGGACGGAACAGACAGGATCAGGCAGGTCAAAATAGGATGTGGAAAGGGGAATATGGAGATGACATTTGTAAAAACCATTATGGATGGCGATGCGGCGGCCCACTCCAGGGCGGTGTACAAGGGGAGCGGCTATACGCCGGAAGAGCTGGGAAGAAAACCACATATCGGCATTGCCAATACCTTCAGTGAAAATTCGGCGGGCCATGCCCACCTTCGCCGGCTCGCGGAGGCGGTGAAGCAGGGAATCTGGCAGGCGGGCGGCACTCCCTTCGGACAACTGTAAAAGTTTTAATGCAATTTTGGATATTTTGTAGTATAATATGAAGCAAATCTCTATATATAGGGTTTGCTTCGTATAAATTGTGATTGGGGGCTTTTGTAATGGCTGATAAAATTATAGATTATATTTCTGGAGTAGAGGTAAATGGAACACCGGAAGAAATACAGGCCACACAACCGTTTTCAAAGATATTAGTTGAGAATTATGGATATCCAAAAGAAATGATTCAGACTAGACCACAATATAGAGTAAAGGCCAGACCATCGGATACTAAAAAGGAATATCCTGTTGATATTGCCGTTTTTACTTCTGCTGACAAAAAGGAAGAAGACCTTTATATGATCATAGAGTGTAAAAAGAAAAACCGTAAAGATGGACGCTCACAATTAGAAGATTATTTAAGATTGTCTAAAGCATATTTGGGAGCTTGGTATAATGGTAACGAGATATTGTATTTAAGAAAATATGAACAAAATGGCAGAGTTGATTTTAAAGAGATACCTAATTTACCATTATATGGACAAAATGTTGATGACATAGGACTATTTAAAAGGAAAGATCTTAAAAAGACACATAATTTAAAAAATACTTTCAATAATATTAGAAATTATTTAGCAGCGAACAATACTGGGCAAACACTTGACACAGAATTGCTTCCACAGTTGATAAATATTATTTTTTGCAAGATATATGATGAACGGTATAAAAGAGGAGATTCTTTAGTTGATTTCCGTGCAGGCATAAATGAAGACCAGACCAGTATCTCAAAAAGAATACAGGATTTGTTTATTGATGTGAAAAAGAAATATCCAGATGTATTTGATGATAATGACAAAATTACTCTGTCAGATAATTCTATCACACATATTGTTGGAGAGCTGCAGCAATATTGTTTAATGGAAAGTGAAAGGGATGTTATTGCAGATGCATTTGAAATGTTTATTGGACCTTCGTTAAGAGGACCGCAGGGGCAATTCTTTACACCTAGAAATGTTGTTAAGTTGTTGTTATCAATGACCGATCCGGGGCAAAGAGATAAAATAGTTGATCCTGCTTGTGGTTCAGGTGGATTTCTGGTAGAAGCGTTAAAATATGTATGGGCGAAAGTGAATAGACAGTGTGAAGAGTTGAATTGGCCAGAAAAAGAAATTTTTGCAGAATTGCAGGAAGTAGCAATTAAAAATTTTGACGGCATTGACAAAGAAAACTTTTTGAGCAAAACATCAAAAGCGTATATGGCATTACTTGGCGATGGACGAGGAGGTATTTTTTGTGAGAATAGTTTAGATAGTCCCACAAACTGGTCTATAAAAGCGAAAAATACCATTATAGATGGCAAGTATAATGTTGTATTAACCAACCCGCCGTATGGTTCAAAATTAAAAATTGATGATAAAGCTATATTAAAACGTTATGAACTTGGGTATAAATGGAAATTAAATAAAGATGGGGAGTTAGAGAAGACAAATAAAGAATTATCTGACCAAACACCCCAAGTATTGTTTATTGAAAAGTGTCTTGCATTATTACAGGTGGGGGGCAGATTAGGAATAGTAGCACCTGAAAGCATGTTTTGCAATCCTAGCCATAAGTATATTATGAAGTATGTTGAAAAACACGCTCGTATTGATGCTATTATTTCTATGCCAGAAGAGCTATTTCAACCACATACACATGCAAAAACTTGCGCCGTACTTATGACAAAATTGGCAGAAGATGAAAAAACTGATTTGGAACATAAAATTTTTATGGCTGTTGCAAAATGGTGTGGTCATGATTCTAGAGGCTTAGAGGTTCCATATGACGATATACCTGCCATACAAGAACGATATGAGAAGTATGTTGCCGGTGAGACGTTATCTTATGACCATTTAGGATTTACGGTTAAGCAGGCCGATATTGTAAATAATATCTATTTGCCAATTTATTATAATCCAGAAATAAAAGATAAATTAGAAAGTCTGAAAAAAGATTATGAATTAGTGGTTTTGGGAGATTTAATCAAAGATGGGGTTATATCTGTTTCTACTGGTGACGAGGTCGGAAAGTTAGCATATGGAACAGGAACAATACCTTTTATAAGAACTTCTGATATTGCAAATTGGGAGATTAAACTTGATCCTAAGCAGGGGCTGGAGCAAGCTATTTATGATGGGTTAAAAGAAAGACAAGATGTACAAGCAGAAGATATACTAATGGTTAAAGATGGTACATATTTAGTAGGAACTTGTGCAATGATTTCCAGTGCAGATACTAAAATTGTTTATCAAAGCCATCTTTATAAATTAAGGTGTAGAGATAAAGAAAAGATGAATCCGTATCTGTTGCTTGCTTTATTATCATCTCCGATTGTAAAAGAACAAATAAGGTCTAAACAGTTTACGCAAGATATTATTGATACTCTTGGCAGACGTATTTATGAATTGGTATTACCTATTCCTAAAAATAGAAACGAGAGGGAAACGATTATAAAGCAAGTAAAAGATGTGTTTAAAAAAAGAAATGAAGCGAAAAAGATTATGAGAGATACATTGTTAACTATGACACCAATACATAATTTCAATGAGGATGAAAACTTTTTGACCTTGCTTTAAAGAATGGGTTTAATGCGTAGATAATATACCATAAATGAGCAAATTTGAATTTTTACCTAATGCAAAAGTATTTCCAACAAAATAAGACATCAGTCCTTTCTTGATGTTAGACGGCATTTTAATGGGGAAAAATGGATATGAAAAAATTTTTTGGGAATTTTAAGCAAAAGAGGACTATATGTATTATTGTCGTGATCAGTTTATTTACTTTTTTGTTTATCAGTTTCAGTGAGATAAGAGTAAAAAAGAAATTGGATGAGAGCGTTTCTATATCAGTTGTGATTATGGAATTAAACGGCTTTGACGTTTCGGTAGAAAAAAATTTTAGAATAGAAACAGGCAGTGCGGAGTTTCAATATGTCGTTGAGAGTTTGAATCAATACCGATATTATAAAAGGATATTCCCGGGAAAAGGAGTGGTTGGAAAACACGAGGTGATAAATCTGTATTTTTGGAATGAAGAGCTTAAAATGACAACATGGATTGAAATTTATTCGGACGGGACGATATTTATGAACGGGGAAAGGGCGAGATGTGTTCCAGGAGGTGATTCCGGGAAGAAATTATTTTTAGAGCTTCAGGAAATTCTGGGGGGCATTTTGTAGGGAATACTAGCCGGAATTAGTGGAATATTTATATAATACAACTATAAATGCAATTCATAATTAAAACGACGAAAGGAGGAGAAGTATATGGACATTCAGGAACTGCCGGCCAGCGAGTTGACCGTGATGAAGGTGATCTGGGATGCGGGGGAGCCGGTGCAGCTCGCGGACATCTACGCGGCGGCCACAGAGCGTTATAAAAAGGCATGGCATTATCAGACGGTTTCCACCTATATCCGGAGCCTGGTGAAGCGGGGGTTCCTCCACATGGAGCAGGAAGGCAGGGCTTACAACTATACGCCCGCCATCAGCGAGGAGGAATATCTGAATCATGTGATGGGGAAGATGGCCAGGTTTTGGGGGAAGAAACCCTTGAAGGCCTTCACCTGTGCCCTGCGAGAGGAAGAAGAACTGACAGAAGAAGAATTTAGGAAGCTGGAGGAGCTGATCCATGAGCCTATCAGGCAGTGAGTGGTTTTTCTGTATCGTGTACACGTCTCTGACCGGGAACCTGGCCTACGGACTTTGGAAATTTGCGGAGGCATTTCTTAGGAAAAAGAAGAAATATAGCTGGATCGTTGTCTCGTCGAAGTTTGTCATTCTGTTCTGGACACTTCCCTTCGTGTTTCTGATGGCGTTGGACGTGTCTCACGGGGCGGATGGCAGTTGGAATGGTGATTTTGACATTACTCCGGCGATCCTTGTAGTTCTCAGAGGTCTGTTTATCGCCTGGGCGGCCGGCTTTCTCTGGCAGATGTTCCGGTATCTGAGGGCGAGGATGCAGCTGAACCGGCTGCATAAGTGCAGCCTGGACGCCACAGACGAGGAGACCGATATCCTGGAGGAGCTTCAAGATACCTGGGGAATGCGGAAGAAGGCTGCGGTTCACGAGAACCTTTCCTGCAAGATTCCCCAAGTCAGCGGTGTATTCCGGCCGGTGATTCTGCTTCCGGCAATCCCTCAGAAGGAAGCGTGTCTCCGAATCGTGATCGGCCATGAGCTGACCCATATCAGGAACGGGGATCTGGCCTGGAAATGCCTGCTGTCCTGGCTGCTTCGGGTTTA
The DNA here is from genome assembly GCA_910587905.1 of uncultured Lachnospiraceae bacterium. GTDB lineage: Bacteria > Bacillota > Clostridia > Lachnospirales > Lachnospiraceae > Lientehia. The sequence continues at coordinate 7,430 of CAJUOF010000180.1, read as the reverse complement.
CTGGTTCAATCCGGTGTTCCGTCTCATGTTCCGGGACATCATGGATTGGAATGAGTTTTCCTGTGACCGGGATATGTGCGGGAGAAGAGACGCGCCGGCCGATTTTTCCGAATATTTTGACGTCATTCTTGGCATGTCAAAAAAAGACGGCGGAGGTGGGGGCGGAAATCTGCTCCCCATGTCCTTGTATGAGAATGGAACCAGCATTGAGAGGAGGATTCAGATGATGAGAGGATATCGTTACGAAAAAGAGTGGAAAAGGGGAACAGTCCTGTGTCTGGCAGTTTTGTTTGCGGCAGTGGCTTCCCTCACCTCCTATGCGGCGGGGAAGGGATTCTTGGCAGGCTATACGGCCGTCAAGGATGCGACCATGGTCGTGTACGAGGAAGAGCTTCAGGAGCCGGAAGAGTTGGTGGAAGTGCGGATTCCGGCGGGAACGGCGAGCGATGTGATTGAGATCGAAATGCCAATGGAAAAAGGAAGAGCTTATGCTAACTGGAGCATTCCGGTGAATAACTCAAAAAAAACGCCGGGTTTTTCTTGCAGCGTGGGGGATGAGATTGATGTGACTGCTTATGTGGATCCTGAAAACAAGCTGACAAGGGTCGGAATCATCGAGCCGGATGGAGACCGGAGGGCGGTGTCTTCTAAAGGAAAGATAACTCATACATTTAAGGTGGAAAAAAACGGAACACATAAGGTGTACATAGAAAACCAGTCGGATACAGCTATCACGGCAGAGGTTTCCTATCATATTTATTAGAGGCTTGAGGGGATCGATTCCCCTTTAACCTCGGCTTACACAATGTATAATTAAATTTATAATATATAGATATAATTCCGGTTATTCCCAGTGGGATAACATACAGCAAACGCCCAAATGCGGGTTAAGGGCAGAAAAAGGAGGATAAGGAACATGACAAAGACAAAGAAAATGATAAGATGTATCGTGATGGTTGCTGTGATTGCGGCGATGTTTTCCATGACGGCGCTGGCGGCGACGAGGTGGCAGGCTTCTTTTACCTACAACACTCAGACGAAGACGTCCCCGGCGGTTGCAAAGAACAATTATAATAATCATGCGAGCGCTGTCTGCAAAAGCACCGAGCCGAGTAATGTGCAGGCAGTAACGCACAATGGAACGATTGAGGCATATTCTCAATTGTCCGGCGGGGGAGGAGAAAGCGGCACCATGTTATTGGAAAGCCTGAGCAGTACGCAAACCGGTAGATATGGGAGTTATCATTATAATTTTAATTATGTTTTGGTGGCTAAGCTGAGAGGCTGCGATTTTACAGGAACTTATATGCGCCAGAATATAGATTGGACTCCGTAATGTCTTGTAGAGACGGTAATAGGACGATATGATACGAAGAGAGGGGCGTCGATACCTGCGGGCGCCCCATTAGAAAAGGGGACACATTGATGAAAAAACGAATTTGCAGCATGTTGCTCTTAGGTTTTATGGCCTGTCTGGTGGGATGTGGCAAGGGAAAAACCCTGGAGGAAGGGGAAGCGGCCATGCTCCGGGATGGAGATCGGGTTAGCAGGAAGCTGACGGATAAGGTTACGCTGGATGCAACGATTGAGCTTCCGAAGGATTGGGACGGAACGGTGGAGACCTGTAAGGTGAAGAATGTCTATTTCAACGGAAAGGAATTGTCCAAAAGGCTGTATCCGGATATTCCGGCGAGTGAATGGCAGGATCCGGACATGGCGGAGTTTGGTGATGACGCAGGCGTTCTGCATGAAGGAGATATTTGGATTGAAGAGGGGCAGGAGCCAAAGCCGGGAGTGATCCGCCTTGCCCTCGGAATCAGTATCCAGACGGAGCGGGCGGAGCGAAACAGGAGGCTTTTCAAGCAGAATATTGAGCCGGATAGCCGGGTATTGGAAACAGATGCGGGAGAGGAACTGACTTTTATGCCTGTGGAAGAGGCAAGGGAGCGGGCGGAGAAATATTGGACGGAGGTGATTGGCCTGGAGGGAGTTCGTTTTCTGGGATACTATCCGGTTACCCATAAAGAGCTCTTTGAGGAGGCCGAGAGTCTGGCCCGCGAACGGGGAGAAACGATGGTGGAAGAGTTTGAAGAAACGGATGATTGTTATGACATCCGTATGGAACAGATCGTGAACGGCTTGCCATTGACAGCGGGAAGTTTGCACGACGGGAGGAAGGACGGCCTTTACGTGCCAAGCGGGGAAATCATAACCATTGTCGGAACAGATGGGATTGCGTCTGTATCCTGTGAAGGAAATTATGAGATTTTGGAAGTGGAAGAGAACGAGGCGGCCTCCATGGAAATAATTTACCATACTTTGGAGCGGAAGTTTCAGATGTCAATGGCCGGAGATGTCTCCGTTGACGAGATGAGGCTGGTTTACTATCCCTATCCTTTGTCTGCAGATTACAGTCTCAGAGAATATGAATTGGTGCCGACCTGGTATTTTTCTTTTTCTGCCGATGGAATTCCTTCTAACGTCTATGTCAATGCGGTGACCGGAGAGGAGATTACGGAGTAAAGGGGGGAGAGGCATGACATTTTTACGATGCCTGCGTATGGATTTTAAGCGATTGCTTCAGTCAGGAAATTTTTATTTTGCGATTTTTTTGACCGCTTTCATCACGGCAGTCGGTTTGATTCCCAATATCTGGACCTACGGGAATCAAATGTCGGTCTATGAGCTGGCGCGCCTTCACGGGAATGCCACGAATTTTTTCCTGATTATGACGGTGCTTGTCGCTTTACCCTTTGGTCTGAGTTACCGGGAAGATGTGAAGCATAATTACCTGCACTGTCTTACCAGCCGGGCGAGTCTGGCAGCCTGCTGCTGGTCCCATGTGGCGGTTGCGGCGGCAGGGGCGTTCCTGACGGTGTTTTTTGGCTATGCCCTGTGCTATGGGGCCATGGGATTCTTTTTCCCGGTGATTCATCCGGAGGAGGCAGAACTGCTACGGAAAGGAAGTTATCATGTATACGGACATCTGATCCTAGGTCCTGCGCCGTTTCTCTACTTTGTCTGCACCATTGCGACGGAGGCGGCGGGCTATGGGTTTCTGGCGGTGTTCGCCCTGATGTTGTCTGCGAAAATTTCCAATCCCTTTGTGATCCTAAGCATGCCTGCGATTTTTTATTATGCGACAGTGATCGTCGGCACTGTGGGCCGTCTTCCGGGGATCCTGCGGTGGGATTACATCTTGACAGACGGCGGATGGCTGGCAAAGAGTATTGGAGACATTCGGGTACTGATGCCCTGCATTTTTTTGTATTTCGCCAGCCTGATCGGAGTGGCGGGCCTGGTGTTCGAGTCGTGGGCGGAGAGGAGGCGGAAGCATGGATAACATGAGAAAAAGTATGCGCATCTGCCGGGGAAATCTGAAGCGGATCTCGGGCAATCCCAGGCTGTATTTGGCTTTCGCCTGGTTTGCCATGACCGTGGCCTTTTACATGCTGCAGCTTAGAAGCCTGGCTGCTTCCTTCGGGGAGACCGTTTCGGCTTGGGTTTTTCCACTTCTCATGGTGAAGTCCGGAAACCAGATGTTCTTTATCCTGGGGGCGGTTCTGTTGTTCTGTGATGCTCCGTTTCTGTATGACAACAGTGGTTGGCAGATCCTCAGGGCCGGGAGACGGAGCTGGTTCTGGGGAAATATTTTCTATGTCGCGGCCTTGTCTCTGGTCTATACGGTCGTCGTCTCCCTTCTGCCGGCCTTGTTTGTGATTCCCAGGGTCAGCTTTGCCAACGAATGGGGGGCGCTCGTCGGCTCCATGGCCCAGACTAATCTGCCGGATCAGATGGGGCTTACCCGGCTTTCCTACGCGATTATGGCAAAGTACCAGCCGCTCACCGCCATGGGGATCTCCATGTTTGTGGCGTGGCTCAACGCGGCGGCGGTGGGGGTCATCAGCTATGCGATGAATCTATTGGTCAGGCAGGGGACAGGAGCGATTGTCTGTGTGGCTATGGGGCTTACCCCGGTTATGATCGATCACGCCCTCCCGCCGGTTTCTTATATCGGTTATTATCTGTCCCCTCCTGCATGGATGAACCTGGAAAACTATAATCGGCAGGGCTATGGGGCGGGAGCATCGCCCACATACATTTATCTGTTTCTTGCGGTGCTGATCGCCGGGGGCGTTCTGGCGGGACGGATTGGAATTATGAAAAAGGATTTGTACACGATCGAGGACATTTGAGAGGAGGGGACAAATGGAAAACAAGATCGAGATTCGCCGTGTGACGAAGACCTTTGGAGAGTATAAGGCCCTGGATGACGTGTCTCTTTCCTTCGAGGCAGGAAAGATTCATGGAATCGTCGGCAGAAACGGAAGTGGGAAGACGGTGCTGTTTAAATGCATCTGCGGCTTCTTAAAAATGGAGCAGGGGGAGATTTTGGTGGACGGGAAGGCCATCGGAAAAGAAGTGGAAACTCCGCCGGACGTGGGCGTGATTATTGAGATGCCTGGCTTTTTGCCGAATTACAGTGGGTTTCAGAACTTAAGCTTTCTGGCAGGCATTAGAAACAGGATTGGAAAAGAAGAGATCCACAGGGCCATCAAGCTGGTGGGGCTGGATCCGTCCAGCAAGAAGCATGTGGGGAAGTATTCCATGGGCATGCGGCAGCGCCTCGGCCTGGCCCAGGCCATGATGGAAAACCCGTCTCTGTTTATTTTGGACGAGCCCATGAACGGCCTGGACAACCAGGGCGTGGAGGATGTCAGGAACATCCTTTTAAAGCTCAGAGGCCTTGGAAAAACCATTCTCTTAGCCAGCCACAACCGGGAGGACATCGAAATTCTCTGCGACACAGTGACGGAGATGGACCGGGGACGGGTGCTGTAAAATGTGATTGGCAATCGACAGCTCCTTCCTTGCGAGGACATGAAAAAACTCCCCTTTAGAAACGGGAGTTTTTTCATGTCCTCGCAAGGAAGGAGCTGTTTCAGCCTTTACCGTACATACGGTATCTTTAGAAAGTGGACCTGAGGGGAATCGAACCCCTGTCCGAAAGCCCTTCCATTCAGGTTTCTCCCATCACAGTCTTTTCTTTCGGATTCCCCCATGAGAACGCCAAAAGACAGGCTTTCCCACTCGGTAGCTTCATAATTCTTCCACCTCCGCAAAGCTTAGGAGGCGAAGTTCCTCACATCGTCGATGCCGGGATCCTAAGCTGTGAGAGACCTAGGGCCGACAGCTGCAGTTAAGCAGCGTACGCTAACTGTTCGTCTGCGTTTATATTTAGGTTTTCCATGTTGGTGACGCAGTCACGGTCTGCGGATGGCTTCCCAAACTTCTGAACCCCCGTCGAAACCAGTACAAGCCCCGGTTTTAAGGAACAGTTGTTTGACGTAAGTGTATTATAGGATGGTATGGGAAGAATGTCAAGAAGAAATTTTGAGGGACTGGAAATTTAGGAGGAAAGCGGCTATAATAGAGAGGACTTTGTGGGAGGTGCCTATGAACGACAGGTTTATCCAGAGCATCTGCATTGACTGGGAGCTTTTGAAGGAGGATTCTTATCTGCGGGAGATTCCGGCTCTTTGGAACATGGGACGCCTGGAATTTGAAAAAAACCTCACCTTTTTTGTGGGGGAGAATGGAACGGGGAAATCAACCCTGACGGAAGCCATTGCCGTGGCCTGCGGGTTTAACGGGGAGGGCGGTACGGCGGACTATCGGTTCTCCACTTTCGACGATGTGTCGGAACTTGGCCGGGCCCTTCGGGTGGTGCGGGGCTTCCGAAGGCCGGAGCGGGGATACTTTTTTCGGGCGGAGAGTTTTTTCAATGTGGCCAGCAAGGCGGAGGATTATCGGGACGGAACCTTGAAAGAAGTCTATTATGCCAGGTACGGAGGGAGATCCCTCCACGAACAGTCTCACGGGGAGAGTTTTCTTTCCTACTTTCAGTCTTTTACGGAGGCGGGACTTTATATTATGGATGAGCCGGAGGCGGCATTGTCGCCCCAGAGACAGTTGTCGCTTTTCATTCAGATCGCTAAAATGGCGGAGCAGGGTTCCCAGTTTGTGATCGCGACCCATTCCCCCATCCTGCTGGCGATTCCGGGAGCAGATATTTATTCCTTTGACGGAGAAGGGCTGTTTCCCTGCAGCTATGAGGAGACGGAAAGCTACCGGCTTACGGAGCTCTTTATCAATGAACGAAAGCGGATCATCAAGGAGCTTTTGGAGGATGAAGAGTGACAGAGAAAGGGGAGGAAAGTTCTATGATCGTGAAGCTTGAGAAACCGGAGCGGGTGAAGGGGCTGTTTGACGGAGGTTCAGATACGACGCTGCTTTCCTGCCTGCAGGGGGTGATGGGGGAGGTCTACGGGGACGACAAAGAGCATCCGGCGGCGGCCAGGGCCGTTCTGGGGGATTTCAGCTTTTTTGGCGGAAGGCCCACGGAGGAGCTTTTGGGGCTGTTTCCGGATCGTAAATTTCATATTTTAATTCCGGGCTCCAAAGCCTGGGAGGGGATGATTGTGTCTTGTCTGGGAGCGAAGGTGAGACAGGTTTCTCGTTACGCCATCAAAAAAGAGCCGGGAGTTTTCGACCGGGAAAAGCTTCGGGAAGCGGCGGCGTCCCTTCCGAGGAGATATGAGCTGCGACCGATCGATGAAGCGCTGTATCGTCGGTGCTTGGAAGAAACATGGAGTCAGGATTTTGTGGGCAACTATCCGGATTATGATACCTACAGGCGGTTGGGCCTTGGAATGGCAGTGGTGAAGGAGGGGGAGCTGGTTGCGGGAACATCGTCCTATTCCAGTTACCTTGGTGGGATTGAAATCGAGGTTGGCACGAAGGAGGCTTACCGGAGGAGAGGGCTTGCTTACGCCTGCAGTGCCGGCCTGATTCTAGCCTGTCTGGACCGGGGACTCTATCCCAGTTGGGATGCACAGAATCTCCATTCGGTGGGATTGGCGAAGAAGCTGGGATATCATTTTGACCGGGAATATACCGCTTATGAATATGATGGGGGAAGGGATTGAGAAGAGAAGGAAAAAGGGGGGCTTCCACGCTTGGAAGCCCCATATAGCCGGAACAGGCCCGCGGTTACAGTGGTTTTCCGGCCAAAATTTCTTTGTAATCTTTATAATTCTCTTGGAGAAGATCCGGCGTTTTCAGACCGTAGGGACATTTTTCCATGCATTTTCCACAGTGGATGCAGTCCTCGATCTTCGCCATCATGGCCTGCACCTCGGGGGTGAGCCAGGCAGCGGAGGGAGCGCGCCGCAGCATCAGAGACATCCGGGCACAGTCGTTGATCTGGATATGGGCCGGGCAGGTGGGAACACAATAACCGCAGCCGCGGCAGAAGCTGCCGGAGAGTGCAGACTTTTCTTTTTCGATGTAGGCGGCCATTTCCTCTGTCATGGCAGGAGGATTGTCGATGTAGGATAAGAATTCATCCAGCTCCTTCTCTCTCTGGA
>CAJUOF010000179.1 GCA_910587905.1 uncultured Lachnospiraceae bacterium | reverse complement strand
TGGAGTTCAGACGTGTGCTCTTCCGATCTCGCTGCATCGCCTGCTTCGCTCCGACAGAGTCCGCGTCATTGACTATGGAATTCTCTCCTACACGGCCGGCCGTCCCGCACACAGACGCTTTCTCGTCAGCAGCGGGATCGGATACGATGCAGAGGTGTGTCAGAATTTATTTTTCACAAGACTCAAGGGATTTTTCAATCGGCTCCATATGGGCAAGCTGGTCTACTTGATCATCGGCATCAAACGGATTGTCCTCTGCAAAAGCAGCGACGGGTGCCTGACTCTGGATGGAGTGAAAAAGGTAAACTTGAAGAAGATTCGATTTGTTTCCTCCCATATTCAAAAATACGAGGGCGGGGGATTTCGGTTTGCGCCAAAGGCCGACCCGGCGGACGGGTACCTGGATCTGTGCGTGGTGTCCGGTGTGTCAAGGCTGCGGCTGACAGCGCTTTTGGCGGCTTCGCTGGTGGGAAAACATGGTTCTTTTAAGGGCGTGCGCAGTTATTCTTGCAGAGAAGCCTCTCTCCATACGGAAAAGCCGATGACGGTTCACGTGGACGGGGAAATCTGCGGCAGACAGACAGACATTTCTCTGCGCTGCGTCGAACAGAAGGTGCGGTTCCTGGTATGAACGGGAAGAACCGTTTTGACATCCGGACGGAAATGGCTTATAATGAAAAAATATGCGTTTATGTGAGGAGGATTTGTTATGGGACTTTTTAGCGGTCAGATGGCCAATATGGTGGAATGGCAGGAATACCGGGATGACGTCATTTTCTGGAAATGGAAGAATGATGAGATAAAAAAGGGAAGCCGCCTGGTGATTCGCCCCGGCCAGGACGCCATTTTCATGTATAACGGAAAGGTGGAGGGCGTGTTTCGGGACGAGGGAAGTTTTGACATCGAGTCGGACATCATTCCGTTCCTTTCCACGCTGAAGGGCTTTAAATTCGGCTTCAACAGCGGGATCCGTGCGGAGGTGCTGTTCATCAACACGAAAGAATTCACCGTGAAATGGGGGACAAAAAATGCCGTCAATCTTCCGGCGCCGGGGCTTCCGGGAGGGCTTCCGATCCGTGCCTTCGGCATCTTCACCTGCCGGGTCACAGACCACATGGCTCTCATTGACAAGGTGGCCGGCATCAAGGAGCAGTACACGGTGGAGGACGTGAAGGAGCGGGTGGTGGCGGGGCTTGACCCTCTGCTCATGAAGTGGATTTCCAGAGAGGGAAAGGACATGTTTAACCTCCAGGCCAATGCGTATGAGATCGGGCAGGGGATCTGCACGGATTTGGATGTGGAGATGCAAAAGCTTGGCATTGCCATCACCGGTTTTTCGATTCAGAGTGTTTCCTACCCGGAAGAGGTGCAGAAGATGATCACGAAGGTCGCTTCCCAGAGCATGGTCGGCGACATGGGACGTTACCAGCAGATGGCCATGACGGATGCTATGGCCAAGGGTGGCGCAGGAGGCCGCATGGCCGTGGACATGGCGGGCATGCAGATGGGAATGATGATGGGACGGCAGATGGCGGACCAGATGGGACAGATGAATCAGGTGGGGCAAATGAATGGACAGCCCGGCGGCCAGACGGCGGGGACGGGAAACGGCCAGAAGCCGAATTTTTGTCCGAACTGCGGGACGAAGACGGGCGGAGCCAATTTCTGTCCCAATTGCGGCCAGAAGCTTTGAACTGCCTGGGGGCGCTTGGGAGGAAATCAGGAAACTCACAGACAGAGGATACATAGATGAACAACTACGATGCACTAAATCCCATGCAGCGGGAGGCCGTGGAGACGACGGAGGGGCCGCTTCTCGTGCTGGCAGGGGCCGGTTCGGGAAAGACCAGGGCCCTGACCCACAGGATTGCGTATCTGATCGAGGAATGTAACGTGAATCCGTGGAACATCTTGGCGATCACTTTTACCAACAAGGCCGCCGGGGAAATGCGGGAGCGGGTGGACCGGATGGTGGAATACGGGGCGGAGAGTGTCTGGGTCTCCACCTTCCATTCCACCTGTGTCCGGATTCTGAGACGCCATATCGAGTGCCTGGGATACACGACCAATTTTACCATTTATGACGGGGACGACCAGAAGACGCTCATGCGCCAGGTCTTGAAAAAGTTGAATTTTGACCCGAAGCAGTACAAGGAACGGGCGCTTTTGTCCGTTATTTCTTCCTGCAAAAACGAACTGATTGGCCCGGAGGATTTTGCCGCCAAGTCGGACTGGGACTTTGCCAAGAGGAAGGCGGCGGAGGCTTACCGGGAATATCAGGCACAACTGAAAAAGAACGATGCACTGGACTTTGACGACCTGATTATGAAGACTGTGGAGCTTTTTCAGGTAAATCCCGAGGTGCTGGAGTATTACCAGGAGCGGTTCCGCTATATTATGGTGGACGAATACCAGGATACCAATACGGCTCAGTTTCGTCTCGTCGCTCAGCTTTCTTCTAAATACAGAAATCTCTGCGTGGTGGGAGACGACGACCAGTCGATCTATCGTTTCCGGGGCGCCAATATCGAAAACATATTGGGCTTTGAACAGGTGTTTCCGGAGGCGAGGGTCATTCGTCTGGAGCAAAATTATCGTTCCACAGGGAATATCCTCCGTGCGGCCAACGGCGTCATTCGAAACAATGCGGGACGGAAGGAGAAAACGCTCTGGACGGAAAACGGGGATGGAGGGCCTGTTCTTTTTCGCCAGTATGACAGTGGCTATGAGGAAGCGGACGCCATCGCGGCGGACATCCGGGAAAGAGTTCGGAACGGCGCCCGCTATGCGGATTTTGCCATGCTCTACCGCACCAACGCCCAATCCCGCCTGTTGGAGGAAAAGTGCGTGAACAGGGGGATTCCTTACCGGCTGGTGGGCGGTGTCAATTTCTATCAGAGGAAAGAGATCAAGGACATTCTCTGCTATCTGAAGACCATTGACAGCGGGCTGGATGATTTGGCGGCCCAGAGGATCATCAACGTGCCCAAACGGGGGATTGGGGCCGCCAGCGTGGGAAAGCTTATGACTTATGCGGAGGCCAACGGGAAAAGTTTCTATGAAGCCTGTTGCCTGACAGACCGGATTCCCGGAATCGGTCGGGCCGCAGGGCGGATCCGTACCTTCGTAAACCAGATTCAGACGTTGAAAAGCAAGCTTTCCTATTATTCCATCGCAGATCTGATTGACGACATTCTGGCGGATACCGGATACCGGGAAGAGCTGGCGCAGGAAGACACGGTGGAGGCGGAGACCAGGCTTGAGAATATCGAAGAGTTAAAGAATAAAGCGGTGGCTTATGAGGATAGCCTGGAAGGAAGCGGGGAAAAACCCACATTAAGCGGATTTCTGGAGGAAGTGGCTCTGGTCGCCGACGTGGATTCCATGGAAGATTCGGAGAATCGAGTGACGCTCATGACACTTCACAGTGCCAAGGGGCTGGAATTTCCGCAAGTCTATCTGACCGGCATGGAGGACGGGCTTTTTCCCGGGATGATGTCGATTAGCTCCGGGGAGCCGGAGGAAATGGAAGAAGAACGGCGGCTCTGCTATGTGGGAATCACCAGGGCGAAAACTCGGCTGGTGCTTACCTGCGCCAGACAGCGGATGGTACGGGGAGAAAACCGGTTCAATATCCCGTCCCGGTTTGTAAAGGAGATTCCTCCGGAGTGCCTGGAAAGAGAAGCGCCATGTCCTGACTTTTTATTACAAGGTATCCGGGAAAATGAGCCGGATATGCGAGGGACCGGATTTGGCGGGAAGCTTTCGAGTGATGCGTTTGAGCTTCCGAGCCGGAAATGGGATAAAGAGCAGGCGGGGAGACAGATGCCGGAAACAAGGCAGACTTTGGGGGTATCCTCCGAACAGAAACCGTATCGGCCCTGGACGGCTCCGGCGGCCAGATACGGGAAGTCGGCCGCCGGAGGTGCAGGAGTGAAAGAAGCCTATATGGGAAAGCAGTTTACAGTCACCAAGGCAGCGGCTCTTTCCTATGGCGTGGGAGATCGGGTTCGTCATGTGAAATTTGGAGAGGGTGTGGTTGCTGATATTACGGAGCAAAAAAAGGACTTCGAGGTGACGGTCGACTTTGAACGTGCAGGGCGCAAACGGATGTATGCGACCTTTGCAAAGTTGGAGAAATTATAAAATTATTATAATCTGGAAAATTTCGATAGTAAAATGGAACAAATAGTGATATAATAACTGCAATATGTAAATTTTTTGCAGAAAGGACGTGTGGTTATGAATAAAAAGCTGGAAGAGATCTTAAGTACGAGCAAACTGAACGAACTGATTCGCAAGAGCGAGAAGCAGGAGGAGAAGAAGAGCAAGGTTCTCTGGGTGTTGGCGATCGTCGGTGCAGTGGCGGCCGTAGCCGGAATCGCCTATGCGGTGTATCGTTTCTTCACGCCGGATTATCTGGAGGATTTCGAGGAGGACTTTGAGGACGACTTCGACGACGATTTTTTTGACGATGAGGAAGGCGATTCCAAGGACGACGAATCTGAGAGCATTTCCAAGGCTGGAGAAGATGCTTTTGAGTGAGCATTCCATCCGTTGGGTGAAAAAGTATCGATCTTCATAGGAAAGAGAAAAGTATCTGAAAACAGTGGGGCCGCCGCAGGGCGGCCTTCTTTTATGCACACACCCGTGCAGAGGAAGTATGCCGCAGATGCGACGCACGGGCGGTGCGGCGAGCAGGAGGAAAAGACTCTTCTCTGCTCGATTGTACACGGGCCCAAAAGGAAGATGAGGTTAAATTGTATATGAAAAAAGGAGAGATTTTTGCGGGAATCGTGGAGGAACTCCGGTTTCCCGACAAAGGAATCCTATATATTGAGGGAGAGCCGGTGACAGTGAAGCATGTACTTCCGGGTCAGAAAATTCGGGCGGCAGTTGGCAGGAGAAGAAAAGGGAAATGTGAGGGACGCCTTCTTGAAGTGTTGGAGCCGTCTCCGCTTGAAACAGAGCAAAATGTTTGCCGGCATTTTGGAAGCTGCGGCGGCTGCTGCTACCAATCCGTCTCCTATGAAAAGCAATTGGAGCTGAAAGCGGCAATGGTAAAGGGATTGATCGGGAACTATTGTCCTGACGGGGTTTTTGAGGGGATTGTCGGAAGCCCGCGTTCCTCCAACTATCGCAATAAAATGGAATATTCTTTTGGAGATGCGGTAAAAGATGGTCCGCTCATGCTGGGACTGCATAAGCGGGGAAGCTTTCATGACATTGTAACGGTGGAAGACTGCAGGATTGCGGACGAAGATTTTCAGAGGATTCTAATGGGAACGTTGAAGCTCTGCCAAAAAGAGGGGCTTTCCTTCTATCGGAAGATGAAGCACGAGGGTTACCTGCGTCATCTGCTTGTGCGCAAGGCTTGGAAGACGGGAGAAATCCTGGTGGCATTGGTGACAAGCGGACAGACGGAGGGCATGGAAAACGAGAGCGCTTTCCTGGGCCAATGGATCTGTATGATGAAAGCACTGCCTCTCACAGGGAAACTGGTGGGTATGCTGCACATGAAAAATGACGGACAGGCAGATGTGGTAAGGAGTGACCAGACCACTACATTATACGGCCAAGATTTTTTTTACGAAGAACTTCTGGGACTGCGCTTCAAGATCACACCTTTTTCCTTCTTTCAGACGAACTCTTCGGGAGCGGAGGTCTTGTATCGCATGGCCAGGGACTATATCGGAGAGACGAAAGACAAGCTAGTGTATGATCTGTACAGTGGAACCGGTACAATTGCGCAGGTATTGGCGCCGGTGACTAGAAAAGTGATTGGTGTGGAAATCGTGGAGGAGGCGGTCGCTGCCGCCAGAGAGAATGCGGCCTTGAATGGCCTTTCCAACTGTGAATTTTTGGCGGGAGATGTCTTAAAAACATTGGATTCCATTGAAGAAAAACCAGATCTGATCGTATTGGACCCTCCCAGGGAGGGCATTCATCCAAAAGCCCTTTCACGAATTTTGTCATATGGCGTGGAACGGATCGTGTATATTAGCTGCAAGCTAACCTCCTTAGCAAGGGATTTGGAGGCATTTGCGGCAGGCGGCTATCAAATACAGCGGACCTGCTGCGTGGACATGTTTCCTGGAACAGCGAATGTGGAGACGGTATGTTTATTGTCCAAACTCCATGCAGACCAACATATCGAGGTTGAGCTTTAGATGGATGAGCTTGATTTAACGTCTGCGGAAAGCAAAGCCACTTATGAAGAAATTAAGGATTATGTATTGAAACATAGCAGATTAAAGGCAAGCAATCTCTATATCGCACAGATAAAGCAGAAATATGGGATTATTGAGAGAGCAAATTATAACCTGCCGAAATCGGAAAATTCCAGGCAGCCGAAATGCCCACCAGAGAAAGAATCGGCTATAAGGGAAACGTTGGAGTATTTTAAAATGATATAGCGAGAAAGGTGAAAACGAAAGATGGCAAATAATATTAATATGCGTCGAGTATAGGCTTGAATTCAGGAAATGTTTCAAAGTAAATGGCGTGCAGATGGAGTGGGTTCTATTACTCAAGACGAAATGTCTAATTTTACTCAAGGAGTCCAGAGAGTGCTGGAAGAAGATTTGGCAGGTGCAAATGATTATGTATCACGCCCTATTTCACAACTGATGGAAAAAACAAATGATGAGATAAGTACTATTTTATTATTTGATGAATTTAATTTTAGGGATGTATATTCTTTTCTGGTGAATGGGCAAAAGCAACCAGGCGTTAATCTTGATGATGTTATTCTATCCAATTGGGGAAAAGTAGATGCTCCTTTTGTTTCTTATTATGGAACTATTTCAGCAGCAACAGTAGGTGAATGGTATAAAAACTTTGGAAATGCTTTATTTGCAAAAAACATTCGATTTTATAAAGGAAATACAGATGTAAATGAGGGCATGAAAAAAGTCCTTTTGCAAGAACCAGAAAAATTTTATAATAAACATGACATACAGTTGTCGTGTTGGCTTTGATATGATACATATGGAGCGTGAGCAGAATGAAGATAGACAGGCTGATCGGAATATTGTCAGTGCTGCTGCAGGAAGAGAAAACTACGGCACCTGAGCTGGCAGAGCGGTTTGAGGTTTCAAAAAGAACAATAAACCGTGACATCGAAGATCTGTGCAAGGCGGGCATTCCGATCCATACATCACAGGGTACCGGCGGCGGTATCAGCATTATGGACGGATACCGGATGGACAGGACGATTCTGACATCAAAGGATATGCAGATGATCCTTGCAGGGCTGCGGAGTCTGGACAGCGTGAGTGGAAGCAGCTACTACGGTCAGCTGATGGAGAAGATCCAGGCAGGATCCTCTGAGTTTATCACCGGCAGAGATTCTATCCTGATCGATCTGTCGTCATGGTATCGGGAATCGCTTGCGCCTAAGATAGAAACCATACAGGATGCAATCGGAGACAGGCATTCGATCAGATTCCGATATTATGCTCCATCAGGGGAAAGTGAGCGGACGGTTGAACCATATTATCTGGTGTTTCGATGGTCCAGTTGGTACTTGTGGGGATGGTGCCTGAAAAGGAAGGACTTTAGGCTGTTCAAGCTGAACCGCATGGATAAAGTCCGCGTAACAGACAAGTCTTTTGAATGCAGAGAAGCTTTGGTGCCGGATCTCTCCAATGAGAACATCTTTCCGGGAGAGATTAAGGTTAAAGCATTGTTTGAAGCAGATCAGAAATGGCGGCTGGTTGAAGAGTTCGGTCCAAAATGTTTCACAGAGCGTGATGACGGCAGGCTGCTATTTACGGCAGATTATACAGACATCGAGAATCTGGTTACATGGATTATGACTTTCGGAGATAAGGCTGAGGTGCTTGAACCGATAGAGGCAAGAGAAAAGATAGCGAGTATGGTGCAGAAAATGACAACAATATATGATGATGACCTGTGCCGGATATTGGAGCCGAACGTATGTAATACAAAGCGCCGTATCGAGGTGCTTGAAGAAATGCAGAGAAGAGGTATTCCGATATTCGATCTGTAAAGCGAAGGAGGCTGATTATATGGAGTATATCAGGGTAACAAAGGACAATTTGGAAAAGGAACACATTTGCTGTGCGATTTCAAACAATAAGGATGTGCAGGTATCTTCAAAGAAGACTTGGCTGGCTGACAGGTTTGATGAAGGACTTATTTTTCTGAAGAGCGCAGAGCGTGGCAAGTGCTTTATCGAATATATCCCGGCGGAAAGCGCATGGGTTCCGATTGAGGCGGATGGATATATGTACATTGACTGTCTGTGGGTGTCCGGTTCATTCAAAGGGCATGGGTACTCTTCAGATCTGCTGAATAACTGCGCTGAAGATAGTAAGGAAAAGGGACGAAGCGGACTGTGTATTCTGTGTGCCGCAAAGAAGAAGCCATTTCTGGCTGATCCGAAGTTTCTGAAGTACAAGGGGTTTGTCGTTGGAGATGAGGCAGATAATGGTATTCAGCTCTGGTATCTGCCGTTTGATGAGAAGGCAGGCACACCACGATTCAAAGAATGCGCCAGACATCCGCATATAGATGAGAAGGGATATGTTTTGTACTATACGAGCCAGTGTCCGTTCAATGCGAAGTATGTACCTGTCCTGGAGAAGACAGCTGAAGAGAATGGTATCCCATTCCGGGCAATTCATATAGAGAGCAGAGATGAAGCGCAAAATGCTCCGACTCCGATTACGAATTATGCTCTGTTCCATGAAGGGGAGTATGTTACAAATGAACAGATGAATGATAAGAAGTTCCTGAAACTGGTCAATGGATAGGAGGAAATGGTATGGCATCAATGAAAGAGCATTTGGATTTCGTCTTAGAGCAGCTTTCAGGGCTTGATGAAATTAGGAGGGAGATCCTCATTACTTTCGGAGGGCTTGCAATGCCACCCAGAAGATAGTACCATAACTTTGGCGAAGACAAAGTTGTATCTCTTCGGAGATACAGACCGCTCCGGTGCAGGGTAACACTGGGGCGGTTTTTCTTTCCTCATAGCACCTTTATAAGGCTTATTTATGAACAGCTTGCTGGTCATTTTGAATTGTACGAACTTGTCCAGGAGAGCTTGACTGATATTCAAAATGGGAATATACGCCCATTTTCTGAGGCGATTTCAGATTTAAGGAATTGCAGAAGGCAATGACTTTATCCCGTCCACATTACAGCCGCCGAACGGGATATGGCAATGTTTCAGTCTATAGTGGATTGTCTTTATTAGTGTAAATATAAAATAAAATGTATGTTTATGCACCTTCGCTCTTGACGCAGAGCGAAGGTGCATTTATGATGATAGAGGAAAAGTTCCCACACTGCGGATTTTGGAACGGAGTGGGATTTTGAGACGGAACAGAATAAAAATAGAAAAGAGGAAGAGTGAGATATGCCAGTTTTAAGTGAACGAGTACAGAGCTTTACGGATTCGGTGATCCGCCGGATGACAAGGATCAGTGATGAGCACGGAGCTATCAATCTGTCCCAGGGATTTCCGGACTTCAATCCGCCGAAGGAGATCATGGATGCCTTGGCGAAGGCCGCCTATGAGGGGCCGCATCAGTATTCGGTGACCTTCGGTGCGGAGAATTTCCGGGAGGCGCTGGCGAAAAAGCAGGGAAAGGCCATCGGGCGGGAGATCGACCCGGAGACGGAGATCGTCGTCACCTGCGGCGGCACGGAGGCCATGATGTGTGCCATGATGACCATCTGCAATCCGGGCGACAAGGTGCTGGTGTTTTCCCCTTTTTATGAGAACTACGGGGCGGACGCCATTTTGTCGGGGGCGGAGCCGATCTACGTGCCCCTGGTGCCGCCGGAGTATGATTTTGACCTGGGCCTTGTGGAGAGGGGCTTTGCGGAGGGGGCGAAGGCGATCATTGTCTGCAATCCGTCCAATCCCTGCGGAAAGGTGTTTTCCAGGGAGGAGCTTGCGGCCATCGGGGGGCTTGCGGTGAAATACGACGCCTTCGTGGTGACCGACGAGGTCTATGAGCACATGGTCTATGCGCCGTACCGGCACACCTGCATGGCGTCCCTGCCGGGAATGTATGAGCACACCATCACCTGCAATTCTCTGTCCAAGACTTATTCCATCACCGGCTGGCGGCTGGGATACTTGATCGGGCCGGCGGAGGTCATCGAGGGGGCGAAGAAGGTCCACGACTTTCTGACGGTGGGAGCGGCGGCGCCCCTCCAGGAGGCGGCGGTGACGGGGCTTTTGTTCCCCCAGTCCTATTACGATAAGCTGTTGGAAACATATACAAAGAAGCGGGATTATTTCCTGGAGGGGCTGGACCGGATCGGCCTCAAGCACAACGTCCCCCAGGGCACCTATTTTGTCCTGATCGACATTCAGGAATTTTTGGACCTGCCGCAGTTTGCGGGCTATACGGATCTGGAGTTCTGTGAATGGATGATCCGGAATGTGGGCGTGGCGGCGGTTCCCGGCTCCAGCTTTTTCAAGGAGGAGGTCAACCATCTGATCCGGCTCCATTTTGCCAGGGAGGAGGCCACCATCGACGAGGCCATTTCCCGTCTGGGAAAGCTGCAGGAATTATTGAAGGCGGGGAAGTAGGGAGAAAATGAAGACAGAATCCATCTATTTTTGTGATTATTCCACCGGTGAGGCTCCTTACGGCGAGGTTCCGGCCGTCTGCGGCCCCTTCGGCAGCCGCATCCTGCTGTGCGGCGGGGAGAAGGCCCTTGCGGCGGGGCTTCCAAGGCTTGAAAATGCCCTTGCAGGAAGTGGCTTTTTCCTGGTGACGGAGGTCTTTCACGGGGATTGTACCTATGAGGGGATCCACAGGCTTGCGGGACGGGCGGAGGAGGAGAAGGCGGACATGATCTTCGGGATGGGCGGGGGCAAAGCCCTGGATACGGCGAAGGGGGCGGCCTACGAGGCAGGGCTTCCGGTATTCACCTTCCCCACCATCCCGGCAACCTGTGCGGCCACGACGGCTCTGTCGGTAGTCTACCGGGAGGACGGAAGCTTTGACAGCTTTTATTTTTATGACCGTCCGGCCCGCCACTGTTTCCTGGACCTGACCGTCATCGCCCATGCGCCGGCCAAATACCTGCAGGCGGGCATGGGGGACACCGTCGGCAAATATTTTGAGTGCCATTTTGCGGCCAGGGGGGACAAGCTTTCCCACAGCTCCGCCCTGGGGCGGGAGATCAGCAACATGTGCTACGGGCCGCTTTTGGAGCACGGGGCCAGGGCCCTCTCCGACTGTAAGGCGGGACGGGTGAGCCACGCCCTTTCCCAGGCCGTTCTCGCCAATGTGATCAGTACCGGGCTGGTGTCTCTGATGGTGCTGGACGATTACAACTGCGCCGTCGCCCATTCCGTTTATTACGGGCTGGTGCTGCTTCCCGGCTTTGAGGAGGCGAACCTTCACGGGAACGTGGTGGCTTACGGGGTGCTGGTCCAGCTTCTCATTGACGGGGAGCGGGAGGAGGCCCTCAGGCTCAAAGCGTTCTTAAAAGAGCTTGGGATCCGGACCACCCTTGCACAGATGGGGGTCTCCCTTGACCGGGAAGCGCTGGACGCCGTGCTAAAGGATATCGTCACAGAGCCGGATATGAACCACATCCCCTACCCGGTGACGGAGGAGATGGTCTACAAGGCCATGGTGGAGGTGGAAGCACTGTGAAAACAGGCGATCGTCTGTGAGAAAAAATTCCACATGTGCGATTGGAATAGTTTATTTTGTCTTCGTCAGGAAACAGCCATTTGAAGCAGACGATAGGCCGATTTTGCAGATTTTGCGAGCATAGCGCCATCGAACCGGCTGACCCGATTTGATGGAGGCCGGCTCGATGGCAATAGGCGGCGCAGCAAAATCAAAAAATCAACGTGTCTGCGAAAACGGCTGCTTCCTGACGGAGACATGGAAAACCTTCAACCGCACAGGTGAAAAAAAATCGAGAGGAGAGTATGAAAATGCAGTCGAAAAGTGTCAATACGAAGAATCTGCTCAAGTTTATCCTGGGCTCGGCCTTCGGTATCCTGATGTTCCTGGTGCCGATCCCCCAGGGGGAGTCCTTTACGACCCTGCTGGATTTCATCAAGGGCTTTTTAAAAAATCTGCTGGGCGGAAGCCTTTCTTACATACTGGTGGTGATCATGGTGGTCTCCGCCGTGCTGACGGTCTATGATTTTATCTGCAAGCCGGACTGGATCCGCAAGAATCATTACCTGAAACGGGGCTTCTCCACGACGCCCTTCTATCTGGCATCCAAAGTCCTGGGGGCGGTGGTCACCTGCATGGTGGTCTTCGGCGTGGGGCCGGAGTTCATCATCTCCGCCGACACGGGAGCCACCATCGTGGATCTGTGCGCCACCCTGTTCTGCATCGTCTTAAGCTTCAGCTTCATCCTGCCCTTCCTCACGGACTGCGGCATCATGGAGTTTTTGGGCGTGCTCTTAAAGCCGGTGGTCCGCCCGCTGTTCCGGGTGCCGGGCCGGGCCTCCATCGACCTGATCGCCTCCTGGTTCGGGGCCTCCAACGCGGCGGTGATCCTCACCAGGGAGCAGTACATGAAGGGCTTTTACACCAAGCGGGAGGCCGGTTACATCATGACCAACTTCTCCCTGGTGTCCATCCCTTTCTGTCTGTTAATTGCGGACACGGTGGGGATCGCCAATCTGTTTCCGGCCTTTTATCTGTGCATCTGCCTGGTGGGGATCCTGCTGGCGGTGATCATTGCCAGGATCCCGCCCATCCGCACGATCCCGGACACTTATCAGGAGCAGGCGGGCAAGCAGATCAACGAGGAGGTGCCCAGTGAGAAGAGCCGCCTCGCCTATGCGCTGGAATCCAGCTGTGAGCGGGCGGAGACCTTTGGTCTGAAGGGAGTGTTCACCAGCGGCCTGGAGGTGGTGGTCGGCATGCTGTTCGACCTGATCCCTATCGTGGTGGCCTGGGGCACGGCGGCCCTGATCATCGCCACTTACACGCCGGTGTTCCAGTGGATCTCCTATCCCATGGGACTGCTTCTCTCCGCCCTCGGCGTGCCGGAGGCCTTTGCGGCGGCTCCTGCCACCCTGGTGGGCTTTACGGACATGTTCATTCCGGCTCTCCTGATCACGGGCCTCCAGTCGGTGAAGACCAAGTTCGTCATCGGCGTCCTCTCCCTGGTGCAGATCATCTACCTGACGGAGGTGGGGACCATCATCATCAAGAGCGAGATCCCTTTAAATCTCTGGAAGCTGTTCGTGGTGTTCCTGGAGAGGACCATCCTCGCGATCCCGCTGATCGTGCTGTTTGCGAATTTGTTTCTGTGATCGCCACGTTTAGAGAGTCTATTTCATACAAAAGAAATATTTCTGAAAAATCAGAAAAACAGAAGGATAAATACTATAAGCGCCAATAACATAAAATATTCTTGAAAAATAAGGAAAAGTGAAAAATTTCTTGAAAAATCCTTCGCTTACAGGTATAATAAAAGATATTATATGGAAGGGGGGACTGTGTTTATGGCAATGATTGTATGTCCCAATTGTGGACAACCGATTTCGGAAAAGGCAGAAAAGTGCGTGCATTGCGGAATGGATCTCGTTTCGGTGGAGAGGAAGCACTGTGCGGAATGTGGAGCCGAGCTGGAGGCAGGAGCGGTTGTCTGTTCGAAATGCGGCTGTCCCGTTGGAGGAAGAGAGCAAGAGGGGGCTTCGGAAACACCCCAGAGTGCGAATGCAGACAGCGTAAAGCCCGGCAAACGGAAAAAGATTATCATTGCAGTGGTGATCTTGTTGGTCGTAGCGGCTGCGGCCACGGTCGGCATCGTGCAGTATAGAAAGAAGCAGGCGGAAGAAGAGGCGGCAAGAATCAGCCAGGAGTATGCGGACAATCTGGAAACGGTAACATTCTTGATGTTATCTGGTGCAGGAGATGCGGAGACATGTGGCAATCTGATAAAACAGGTCTGGTATAATGCAATCTACGAGGAGAGGGACGACGCTACGGATCCCTATACTCGGCCGAATGGAGTTTTCGTCTCAGATTTTAACACGGCGTTAAGTTATCTTTTTTTAGACTCCGAATTCAGTTCTCAAATAAAAGATATAGAGACAAATCAGGAAACAGTGAAATCTTTGATGAAAGATCTGACAAATCCGCCGGAAGAGCACGAGGAAGCCTATGAAGCCTTGAAGGAGTTTTATGATGCATATTTGACATTTACCAATCTGGTGGTTGATCCGTCCGGCAGTCTGCAAACCTTTTCAGAAGGGTTTAATGAGGCGGACTCAAAGGCCGTGAATTGCTATAAGGCGATGGAACTGTACCTGGATTGATGCGGGTGCGTTGTCTGGGGTTGGAGTGTCGGCGGGGGACGGCTTCAGAGAGGTCCCGCCGCAATCCTGGCCAACAGTTTCTTTTTCGAATCATACCAGTTGTGAAAGACCAGCTCAAAGGAGGAGACCTCCATCTCTCCAAAGGGCCTGCGGTCTGCGATCTGGCTTAAAAAGGGTTCCGGGGCGGTCAGCCGCCCCGGAATTCTTGCGGCTGTGACATGTGCCGAGAAGGTTTCGTACCGCTCCTCCAGTAAGAGACCCTGTTCCCTCATGGCTTTCCGGAGCCGCTGCCGGAGGGTTTCCAGGGCAGGTTCGTAGTAGCCTTTCACCATGACCGCATTGTCACTCATGGTCAGTCCGTCAAAGGCGATCCCAAAAGGCGGGATCGTCCCGGTGCATGCGTTTATGCAGCGGATGTAATCGTCAATGTTGTCCGGAACGGGGCGGTCCGGGATCCCCCGCAGGATGTCCATGACCGTGATGTGGAGGTCCTTTGTCGGATAATAGTACAGCTCCGGTTCGAGCCTTTTCAGCTCATCCAGGAAAGTCTCGATCTGATCGCAGATGGGAGGGGCGATGCGGATCACCAGCGCCAGGGCCATCCTCGTATCCCTTTGGGGATGGACGAGATAGTCGTCCCCGACGCCGCCTTTCAGGATGGTTTCCCGGTTTTCCTCCAGGATTTTTTGATAATGCGCTTCCAGCCGCTCTCTGTTTAAGATATCCATAGGTTTTACAGTCCTTTGTCTGTGAGGATTTTCTCGAATTTCTTTTCCGACAGGATTTCGTGTGTGATAAATTCCCCATTATAAAATAAGGAAAAGGTGGTAAAGGGGCATTGGCTCAAAGTGGGGGGCCGCCGTTTCGACCGTTTCGAACCCTTTGTATTTCAGGTATTTGGGATCGGAGAGGAGTCCCGCCTTCTTTTTGGAGGAGAGGACGACAAGCCCCTTTTTTTCCTTCTTCTTGCTGTCCACAAGGCACGGCTCCGATAACAGGTTCGAATACCCGTGTCCTTTGAACTGCCCGGACATCCAGAGGCAGTTGATGTACATTTAGCCGTCCGCTTCGACCGGCGCCCAGGCATATTCGGCGGGGAAGTATTCGATAGATACGCTCCTGCTCGATGTTGTCGTGGGTTAATTTCACAAATTCCATGCCGTATTCCTTTCGTTCGGCCCTTCGGTTCGGTAATTGCGAAACATAAAATTACGAGAATCTTCTGCCAATATGTCCGTCCCAAGCCTGCAGCGCCGGGCGCTCCAGCAAGCCCGGAACCGCAGAAGCCACTCGGGACTCCTGTCTTCTCTGGTCTTGCTTTCACGGCGCAGAGGGCTTTTCCCGGAAATATTGTCAGAATATTCGACAGACTTTCGAGTTTCGCAATTGCCTAGATGCTTCGGCAGGTAACCTCGAAACCGCAAAATATGGGATGGATCAATTGTCAGAATCCTCTCGACAGTTTTGAGTTTCGAGGTTACCTGGATTCTTCGGCGGCCGCATCGGTGTGGATGCAGATCCCGTTGACCTCCACCTGTCCTTCCATGGGAATGACCAGGAAGGGACGGCCGTCTATCATGCGGGCCTCCACCAGTGCGGCCTGCTCCGGCTTCACCTGCACGACGACGTCGGGGGTGCGGATCTCGAATTTTTTGGAATTGACCAGGTTGGAGGCCAGGATGGGAGCGCCGGAGCCGGCCGTCTCTTCATAGCGGGCCTCAAAATGGGAGAGCCCTTCCTCGTCGGCGCCGTTCTCGGAGAGGAGAGAGCGGACCTCGGACTTTGAGAGGGTCAGGGGCTCCGGGTTTTCCTTGTTTTCCTCCAGCCGCTCAGCCAGCCGTTCATGGATGGCCCTCACCGCCTCGAAATCGCAGGCGTCCCCGAGGGACTCCTCCACCAGGGCGTTGAAGGTCTCCTTCTGGCTGTCCGCCGCCATGGGAAGCGTGCAGCGCAGGAATTCCTCGATCAGGCGGTTTTGGAACAGGTTGGCATCCTTGGAATAGAGGAGGAGGCTGTGGATGTCGGTGCTGCGGTCATGGAAGGCGGGAAAGAGGAAGCCGGTCACCGGCATCTCCACCAGCCAGTCCCGGACCCGGTTCTGGATCACGCCGGCCTCCGTGTTGTAGCAGAGCCCCGGCTTGGTCAGTTTCACCGGGCAGACTGTGCAGAGAAGATAGCTGTAGACCTCGTCGGAGGCGTCAAACATCTCGCTCCCGTCGGTGGATTTTCCCGGGATGTCATAGACGGAATGGATCAGGAGGATCAGGAAGTTCCCTTCCATGTCCAGATTTTCCAAGATCTTGTCGTAAAAGGTATCCAGCAGCACGTCGTCGCCAAGTCCTGTCTCCCGCAGGCGGAGAAGCAGGTCGTGGGTGCTCCCCTCGTTTTCTGCGGCCAGGGGGAATTCCAGATTGATCAGGTTCTTCCCCAGGGTTCCCGACAGATTTTTGCGGAGGATCTCAAAATATTTGAACATTTCTTCCTCCGGAAGGGAGAGGAAGGCTTCCTTCATATCCGCCTTCCGCTCCCCTTCCCCGTCCACGTAGCAGCCGCAGATGCGGGTGATGGCGCAGTGCTCCTGGGTGAACTGCTTCTTTATTTCAGAGATTTCTTTTTTATTCATGGTGATGCTCCCCTTTCTGTCACCGGCAGGGGAAAAGTCTTCTCCTGTCCGAATCTTCTCACAATGTTATGTTTCGCAATTACCTGCGACTATTTTATATGGGGAGGGAAAAGTTGTCAATAAGCAGGACGGCTTACACGGTTTCCGGCAGGGGGCCGCCCAGGATCTCCATGAATTCGTCGCCGGTGATGGTCTCGTGGTCGTAGAGGTACTTGGCGAGCTGGTGGAGCTTGGGCATGTTGTCCTTTAACAGCTCTTCTGCTTTTTGGTAACGGGCCTTCACCAGGGCGATCACGGTTTCATCGATCCTGGCCGAGGTGGTTTCGGAACAGGCCAGCGCCGTGTCGCCGCCCAGATACTGGTTTTTGATGGTCTCGAAGGCGACCATGCCGAAGGAGTCGTTCATGCCGTAGCGGGTGATCATGGCCCGCGCCACCTTGGTGGCCTGCTCGATGTCGTTGGCGGCTCCGGTGGTGACGGAGTGGAAGACCAGGTCCTCCGCCACGCGGCCACCGGTCAGGGTGGAGATCTTATTCTCCAGCTCCTCCCTGGACATCAGGTTTTTCTCGTCCTGGTCCACCTGCATGGTGTAGCCCAGGGCGCCGGAGGTGCGGGGGATGATGGTGATCTTGGTGACCGGGGCGGAGTTGGTCTGCAGAGCTGCCACCAGGGCGTGGCCGATCTCGTGGTAGGAGACGATCAGCTTCTCTTTGTCGGAGAGGAGCTTGTTTTTCTTCTGGTATCCGGCGATGACCACCTCCACGCTCTCCTCCAGGTCCATCTGGCTGACGATCTTCCTGCCGTCCCGCACGGCCCTGAGGGCGGCTTCGTTGATCATGTTGGCAAGCTCCGCGCCGCTGGCGCCGGAGGCCGCTCTGGCGATGGCCATGAAATCCACGTTGTCGCTTAATCGGATGTCCTTGGCGTGGACCTTTAAAATGGCCTCCCGGCCCGCAAGGTCGGGAAGTTCCACGGGAACCCGCCTGTCGAAGCGGCCGGGACGCAGGAGGGCAGGGTCGAGGGAGTCGGGCCGGTTGGTGGCGGCCAGGATCATCACGCCCTTGGCGCCGTCGAAGCCGTCCATCTCCGTGAGGAGCTGGTTTAAGGTCTGCTCCCGCTCGTCGTTCCCGGAAAAGCCATTTCCGTCCCGCTTCTTCCCGATGGTGTCGATCTCGTCGATGAATACGATACAGGGGGCCTTGTCGGCGGCCTGTTTGAACAGGTCGCGGACCTTGGAGGCGCCCATGCCCACGAACATCTCCACGAATTCCGAGCCGGAGATGGAGAAGAAGGGGACCTCAGCTTCGCCGGCCACAGCCTTTGCCAAAAGGGTCTTGCCGGTTCCGGGAGGGCCTACGAGCAAGGCTCCCTTGGGCATCCTGGCCCCGATCTCCGTATATTTTTTCGGGTTGTGGAGGAAATCCACGATCTCCTGCAAAAGCTCCTTGGCCTCGTCCTCGCCGGCCACGTCGGAGAATTTGATGCCGGTCTTGGATTCCACGTAAACCCTGGCATTGCTCTTTCCGAAGCTCATGGCGTTGCCCATGGAGCCGCCCATCCGCTTCATCATGGTCCTGGAGAGAAGCTGGCCGATGGCCACAAAAATGAAGATGGGGACCACCCAGCTTAAAAGAAAAGTTAAGATCGGGGAAGCCTCCTCCACGATGGGCGTGCCGAAGGTGGTGATCCCGGCGTCGTAGAGCCGGTCGATCAGCTTCTCATCGTTCATGGTCCCGGTCTTATAATAGGAAGGCTCGATGCCTTTGTCGGAAAAGATGATCTCGTTGGCCTTGATCTCCACCTGTCCGACCTGGCCGCTCTCCACCATGGAGAGGAATTCACCGTAGTCCACCTCCGTGACCCTGGCGCTGAACATCTTTGGAAAAAAGAGTGAATTGAGCAGGAGCAGGACAACGAGGGCGATCAGGTAATAGAATACGATCGGTTTTTTGGGGGGCTGTACTTCTTTCATGGGTTCCTCCTTGTGGGTCTGTGTTATATGTAGTATAACAAATCGTTTGACGAAGTCAATCGAAGTATGAACATTTAATAGATTGTTTATAGATATGAAAGATTTGGACAGGAAAATTTAAAAGGAAAATCTCCTTTACAGAAAAGCCGGAAAGAGATAAAATAAAGGTAATTGTGTTTTTGCACAAAAATGCGGAATATACCAGGAGGAAACCATTCATGAAAGTATTGATCATCAACTGCGGAAGCTCTTCTCTGAAATATCAGATCATCGATTCTGATACGGAGCAGGTCCAGGCCAAGGGCCTGTGCGAGAGGATCGGCATCGACGGACGTCTGATCTACCAGCCGGCGGGCGGCGAGAAGGAAGTGACTGAGGCTCCCATGCCCACCCACACCGAGGCCATCCAGATGGTGCTGGACGCTCTGGTCAATGAGAAGACCGGCGTGTTAAAGACCCTGGATGAGGTGGACGCCATCGGACACCGGGTGCTCCACGGCGGCGCCAAGATCACCCAGTCCTGCATCATCACGGATGAGGTGCTTAAGGTGGTGGAGGAGTGCTGTGACCTTGGGCCCCTGCACAATCCTGCCAATCTGAAGGGAATCTACGCCTGCCAGAAGCTGATGCCCGGCAAGCCCAATGTGGCCGTGTTCGACACCGCCTTCCATCAGACCATGCCCACCAAGGCGTTCATGTACGGCATCCCTTACGAGTATTATGAGAAATATCACATCCGGAAATACGGCTTCCACGGAACTTCCCACAGCTTTGTGTCCAAGGAGACCATCAAGTTCCTGGGCCTGGATCCGGAAAATTCCAAGGTCATCGTCTGCCATCTCGGAAACGGCGCCTCCATCAGCGCGGTGAAGGACGGCAAGTGCGTGGACACCAGCATGGGCTTGACTCCCCTGGAGGGCCTTGTGATGGGGACCCGCTCCGGCGACATCGATCCCGCCGTGGTCGAGTACATCTGCAATAAGGAAGGAAAGAGCGTCAGCGAGATGCTCAACATCCTCAACAAGAAGTCCGGCGTGCTGGGCCTGACCAAGAACCTCTCCAGCGACTTCCGCGACCTGGAAGAGGCCATGGGCGACGGCAACCAGCTGGCGGCGGATGCCATCGACATTTTCTGCTACCGGGTGGCGAAGATCGTCGGCTCCTACGTGGCGGCCATGAACGGCGTGGACGCCATCGCTTTCACGGCGGGCATCGGTGAGAACGCGCCCCTGGTCCGGGAGAAGATCTGCGAGTATTTCGGATACCTGGGGATCAAGATTGACGCAGCGAAGAACAACTGCCGCGGCAAAGAGGTGGTCATCTCCGCGGACGACTCCGCAAAGAAGGTGGCCGTGGTTCCCACCAACGAGGAACTGGCGATCATGCAGGAGACGGTCGCGCTGGTGAAATAAGAGGCTGTGCCGTGGGCGCAGAAGCATAACAAGAGGGGGCCTGTCCATCCGGACAGGCCCCCTCCTGCGATCGGGTCGAGTCTTTTGACCACGATATTAATTCCCCAGAGTATAGAGTTCGTCCGGACATATATCCTGGCCATCTGGCCAGACGACGGTGTATCCGTCGGTGGTAACACGTTTGAAGTATTCAAAAGAGCGGAGCTGTCCGTACCATTCCCCTTTGATATATGGTTCTACGTCAAAAATTTTTTTTTCACCGTTATCAAACACAATTAAAATCTGATATGCACAGGTAACTTCTACTTGAATGGCAGTCGGCCTTAACATAGCGAAACCTCCATGATTTAACGCAGCGGATCAATTTTAAAATAACCGTCTCCGTTTTTCAATAATTCCCAGTTTGCCTGCAGTTCATCTTCATGGATGGCCATCCATGCTAATAAAAGTTTCATTTGTTTATTGGGAAAACTTCCTTCCAAAACTTCCCCATTGCCATTGATACCCATTACAATTTCATAATCTCCATATAGAGCGTGGAGATGTGGTTTTATTGTGTTTTCCACCCTTTTCACTTTGCATCCGTATAATGATTCCAAAAAACATAGATAATGCAGGCATGTCAAACACCTCCGTTCAAAATCAGCAAGATTTTTTATCACAAGAATTATACATGGGAAAAGTAAGGAATTCAACGAAAATCTTCACTCCTCCGGAAACCGCAGCGTGATGAACAGCCGGCCCCCCCGGTAATCGGCCAAGATCTCCCCGCCCATCCGTTCCGTCAAAAGCCTGGCGATGGAAAGGCCCAGACCAAAGCCCCGCCGGCCGGATTCCACCGTGTAATACCGGTCGAAGAGCCGCCCGGCCGTCACCGGGTCAAGCCCGTCCGCCCGGTTGGAGAAGACGATGGTCCCGGCCTCGTCCATGACCACGGAGAGGTCGCCGCCGCTGTATTTTAAGGCGTTGCCGATGATGTTGTCGAAGATCCTGGTCAGGGAAGATCGGTTTAGGCGCCTCGTGACCGTCTGCTCCGGGAGGGAGATCTCGGGCGTGATCCCGGCGCCGGTCAGGGCGCCGTAGTAGGAGGCCAGGCATTCCTCCAGCATCCGGTTCAGAGAGAGAGGCGAGACCTCCCCCTCGGGCACGGATTTGACGACGGAATAGCCGAACAGATCCTCGGTCTGCTGTCTTAAGAACTCGGCCCGGTTCCGGATCATGGAGAGATATCGTGATACCTGCTCCGGTTTTTCCACATAATCCAGAAGATCCAGATAACCCAGGATGGCGGTGAGGGGCGTGCGCAGGTCGTGGGAGAGGTTGGTGATAGATTCCCCCAGCTCCCGGTCGCCCTGCTCAAAGGTCAGCCGCACGGCGCGCAGACGGCGAAGCTCCCCATTAATGTCAGCCGCCATCCGCCGCATGTGCCGATCCCGGCAGGAGAGGGTGAGGACCGTGTTGGTATCGCTGTCAAACCAGGAAAAAAGCTCCTGCCGGATCTCGTCGGCGCCCCGGTGAAGAGCCGCAACTTTGAAGATCAGGGCAAGAAGGAGCAGGCACAGCAGGATGCAGAAACAGGAAAGCCAGATCATGAGATTCCCTCCCCGGAAAAGACGGACCGCCGTCCTTCCGATTTAGTTCAGATTTTTTCTCTTAAAGAGCAGGACTCCTCCGCCGGTGAAGAAAACCGCAAGGAGCAGGGAATAAGCCAGAGGCTGCCAGTGGTCCAGACCGCCTTCGGAGAGGCGGAGGGACTGGGCGCCGGGCAGGAAGTCCAGAAGGAATTCATAGACCTTCCGCTCCGTTCCCCTGAGATAATGGGGATTGGGTTCCCGTTCTGTCTCCACGACGTCTCCCGAATCCATGGTGATGTTGTAGCTGCTGTAATATTCCGGCTCAGACAGGCGGGACAGGACGATGGCGCCGGCAAACAGCAGAATGAAGGAAACGAGAATGGCGGTCACGGAGGCGACGGCCCGTTTCTGGACCAGCATGCTGATGAAGGTGAAAATGGCACAGTAGGCCACCGTCAGAAGAAATCCTCCAGCCAGATGGAAGAGAAGGAATCCCGTGTCGACGGAGAACGGTTCCAGTCCCAGCAGCAGGGCGCCCGCGGCAAAGAGGGCGAGCTGGAAAGAGAGGACCATCAGGAGGGCCGCGGTCACATTCA
>CAJUOF010000178.1 GCA_910587905.1 uncultured Lachnospiraceae bacterium | reverse complement strand
CCATCCGCCACGCCATCGAGGTGGCCTGGAACAGGGGGAAGATGGATACCATCGACGCCCTCTTCGGCTACACCATCAACACGGGAAAGGGGAAGCCGACCAATTCGGAGTTCGTGGCCCTGATTGCGGACAAGATCCGCCTGGAATATAAGAACCGGTAAACAGAAAGGAGAACGGAGCAGAGGGGGACAGGCCGGTCCCTGTGAAAAATGTGGGGAATCCCCGGAAAAACCGCTTCCCAATTGGCGAGGAATCTAGTATAATAGACATTAGATGTTTTTGGAAGGGAAAAAGGTTTTTCTGGAGGTGGCAGCGTGAAGAAGATTTTGTTTGCAACATCAGAGTGCGTGCCGTTCATCAAGACGGGCGGTCTCGCAGACGTGGCAGGTTCTCTGCCGAAGTATTTTGACAAGGAAGCGTATGACGTCCGGGTGATTCTGCCCTATTATCAGTGCATCCCTGCAAAATTTAGGGAGAAGGCGAAATACCTGACGAATTTTTACATGAATTACATGTGGCAGGACCGATATGTGGGCCTGTTCGAGATCGTTCATGAGGGGATCACCTTTTATTTCGTCGACAATGAATGGTACTTCAGCGGTGCGAAGCCTTACACCGATATGTATTTTGACTTGGAGAAGTTTGCATTTTTCTCCAAGGCAGTGCTTTCCGCCCTTCCGGTGTTGGACTTCAGGCCCGACATTATTCACTGCCACGACTGGCAGACCGGCCTGATCCCGGTCCATCTGAAGGATAAATTTGCGGATAATCCCTTCTACAGGGGAATCAAGTCCGTGATGACGATTCACAACCTGAAATTCCAGGGGGTCTGGAGCGTGGAGGTCATCCAGCGGATCTCGGAGCTCTCCGACTACTATTTCACGCCGGATAAGCTGGAGTCCTATAAAAACGGAAATATGTTAAAGGGCGGCATCGTCTACGCCGACAAGGTGACGACCGTCAGCAATACTTATGCCCAGGAGATCAAGATGCCGTTCTACGGCGAGGGGCTGGACGGCCTGATGCTCGCCAGGAGCCACGACCTTTGGGGGATCGTGAACGGCATTGACTATAAAGAGTGGAATCCGGCGGAGGATGAGTCCATCGCCGCGAATTACGACGCCAGGACCTTCCGCAAGGAGAAGGTGAAGAACAAGACCGCCCTCCAGAAGGAGTTGGGCTTGGAGGTCAACCCGAAGAAGTTCATGATCGGCATCGTCTCCAGGCTGACGGACCAGAAGGGACTGGATTTGGTGCAGTGCGTCATCGAGCAGATCTGTTCCGACGAGCTGCAGCTTGTGGTCCTGGGGACCGGCGACGAGAAATACGAGAACATGTTCCGCCATTACGACTGGAAATACGGGGACAGCGTGTCGGCCAACATTTACTATTCCGACGCCATGTCCCACAAGATCTACGCAGGCTGTGACGCCTTCCTGATGCCCAGCCTCTTCGAGCCCTGCGGCTTGAGCCAGATCATCAGCCTCCGCTACGGGACCGTTCCCATCGTCCGGGAGACCGGGGGCCTGAAGGACACGGTGGAGCCCTACAACGAGTACGAGAGCACCGGGACCGGTTTCTCCTTCACCAATTACAACGCCCACGAGATGCTTGGCAGCATTCTCTATGCGAAGGACGTGTACTACAACCGGAAGCGGGAGTGGAACAAGATCATCGACAGAGGCATGGCCAGGGACTTCTCCTGGGTCAGCTCGGCGAAGAAGTACGAGGAACTGTACAATGTCTTATAAAGTGCGCAGACAGCTCCGGTCCGCCCTCCTGCGGGGCGAGGAGCGGGAGAAAACCGTGGAATGGCTGGAGAACGACGCCTGGGTGGCGCAGAGGGAGTATGGACGGGATGCGGAATACATGGCCTGCGTGCGGGACATCATGGAGAGCCCCGTCTTTCAGTCCATGGACCGTTATATTCAGCATGGGAACACTACCACCAAGGCCCACTGCATCCAGGTATCCTATCTGAGTTACTGCATCTGCAGGAAGCATTCCCTGGATTACGTGGCGGCGGCCCGGGCGGGACTGCTCCACGACTTGTTCCTCTATGACTGGCACACGGCCGGGAACCACATCCATGGCTTCACCCATCCCAGGGTGGCCATGAACAATGCGAAGAAGCATTTTGACCTGACGCCCCAGGAGCAGAACATCATCCTCCGGCACATGTGGCCCCTGACACCCATTCCGCCGAGAAGTGCGGAGGGGATGGTCATCGTCTACGCCGACAAGTTCTGCAGCCTGAACGAGGTGTATGGCCGCATGAAGCGGGCCGTGTACCGGGCGGTTCACGCCTAGCGTCTTTTGGACAGAGATTCATTGGCTGTCATAGTA
The DNA here is from genome assembly GCA_910587905.1 of uncultured Lachnospiraceae bacterium. Taxonomy (GTDB): domain Bacteria; phylum Bacillota; class Clostridia; order Lachnospirales; family Lachnospiraceae; genus Lientehia. The sequence goes on along the minus strand of CAJUOF010000178.1, from coordinate 3,413 downwards.
TAAAGAGCCCCCGGCCTTCCGGATTCGCACCGGAAGGCCGGGGGTTCGCTGTGTTATTTTTGCGGAAAGGTAAGTTCTCTCAGGGTATCTCGGATGATCTCAAGCATCAGCCGGACAAAGGTTCCTTTCTGTACATCCGTTCCAGCCGTCCGCCCAGCTGGCTTAAGATCTCGTTGGAGATGGTTCCGGCGTCTTCCGCCCAGTCGCAGGCGGTGATCGTTTCCGTCCCCCAGGAGCCGATCAGGACGGCAGTTCCCCCCGCCCTGACATTCGGAATGCCGGTCACGTCCACGAGGGTCTGGTCCATGCAGATGCGGCCGAGGACGGGGGCTCTGTGTCCGTTTATGAGGACGGCGCCCTTCCCGCAGGAGAGGGAGCGGGGGAGGCCGTCGGCGTAGCCGATGGCGAGGATGGCGATGGTGCGCTCCTCCCCGGCGGTGTAGGCGATCCCGTAACCGGCCGGTTCCCCGGCATGGAGGGCCTTGACGGCGGCGATGCGGGCTTTCAGGGAGAGGACCGGTTTTAAGGCGGCGCCCCAGGAGTCTGTGTCCGCCTTGTCGCTTAGGACTCCGTAGAGGGCGATGCCGACCCGCACGTATTTTTCGGAGAATTCCGGGTATCGGAGGAGACCGTAGCTGGAGAGCAGGTGGAGCGCGGGACAGGCAAGGCCCCTGCGCCCAAGTTCCCGGACGGTGCCGTAAAAGGCGTCCGCCTGTTTTTTCACGTACTGCTCCTCCGGTTCCGTCTGACCGTCCGCAGTGCACAGGTGGGTGAAGACGCCGTCTATGACGAGATGCTCCATCTGCCAGATGCGCTGCATCTGATCCAGGTTTTCCCACCGCTCCCCCAGCCGGTGCATGCCGGTGTCGATTCCCACGTGGACGTGGAGCTTTTTCCCGAAGGCGTTCAGGCGCTCCCCGTAGGGGACGTCGACGACGGTCTGCGTCAGACGATGGCGGACGAGCAGCGGAAATTGGGAGGGATGGGTGTAGCCGAGAATGAGGATTTCCCCGGTGATTCCCCGCTTTCTGAGCTGTACTCCCTCCCCGGCGCAGGCCACGCAGAAGGCGTCGACGCCCAGCCGGTTTAATTCTCCGGAGATGAGAACGGCCCCGTGCCCGTAGGCGTCTGCCTTGACGGCGGGCATCAGGCGGCAGCCCTCCGGCAGCAGGCCCTTCAGATAAGTCACATTGTGGCAGAGGGCTTTTCGGTCAAGCTCAATCCAGGCCCGGCTCTTGTGGGCGGGGCGGGGGGAGGCCTGAGGGATCTTGCGCTTCTTCCGGACCTCCCGGTTTCCGGGAAGGATGCCGGAGATCACCGGCAGAAGGGCCGCAGCCAAGAAGGCGGCTCCGGCGCTGAAAAGTGATACGGACAGAAACTGGACCAGCGGATTTTCCACCAGGAAGCTTGTCAGACGGAGAGGCTTTGCCATCATCCGCAGGGCGATGAGGATGGCCGGATGGAGGATGTAGATCCAGGTGGAGACGGTCCGCAGCTTCCTGGAAGGCTTGACGTCCATGGATAAAAGGAGCAGGAACAGGAATACCATGGAAGGAACCAGGAAGAGATACATGCTGTCGTGGCGGGGAAGCTGAAAGCTTCGCAGTAAAAAGGCTTCCGCCGTCATGAGGGCAAACGAAATCACAAAGCCCGGCAGATACCGTCTCGGGGAATCCTGTGAGCGTTTCTCGGAGAGCCATGCGCCGGCCGCAAGAAAAAGCGGAGCGAAAAAGAGACCGTTTCTGGTGAAGGAGGACACCTGAAACAGACCGTCATAGACGGCTTTTACAGCGGGGACGGAGGCCGCCAGCCCGTAGTAGCTGTCCCCAAAAAGGCCGACGAGGTACAAAAGTCCCACAACCAGGGCCGTGGTCCGCCCGGAGAAAAAGCGCATCAGGCCGGCGGTCAGGGCGACGCCCAGAATGCAGGCCGGGAGATACCACAGGTGGTAAAAGGTCCCGTCAAAAAAGAGCATACGGAGGAAACTGCCCACCGTCAGTTTTTCGTAATGCCCTGCATAGAGCCCAAAGGGGAGATACAGGACAATGGAAAAGAGGTACAGAAGGCCGGTCCGCAGGAGAAAGCGCCGGATGCGGGGGAAACGCCGGCCGTCCGCTTCCTCCCCCAGGACGAAGTATCCCGTCACCAGGAAAAAGAAGGGGACGGCCAGCCGGGCCAGGATGCGGGTCAGGAAAAAGTCGGCCTCCAAACTGACGGCGGACAGGGGGGAAACGTGGATGGTGATGACGAGGAAGGCCGCCAAAAGCCGAAACCGGTCCAGACCGCCGAGATTTTTTTCATGCGACATAACCGTCCCTCCATTCCGTGATGATAAAGCCGTCTACATTGTCGCCGGAGACGGAATAGGGGAGCCGGTCGTCCACGGTGAGCCAGGTGACTTCGTCCCTCCTGGCCGCAAGCCAGGAGACGGTGATCCATCGTCCGCCTGCGGCGAACAGATAGGGATGTTTTCCGTGGGGAAAGTTCCTCAGAAAAAAGACATACTCTTCCAGGGTAAGCCCCTCCTTCTCCATGATCTCCCCGTGGGGCGTCCCCACATAGCGGAAGTGCCAGGGCTCGTAGCTGATTCCGGTGATCCCCTCCTTGCCGGGGGGATAGCGCTTGATAAAGCCGTACTCCGGAGCCCGCTTCTGAAAGGAGCGGCAGATGCCGGAGTCGGGGAAATCCGGGCAGAGAAAATCGATGTTCTCTTTTTTGAGTCCCAGATCAAGGGCAAGTCCCGTCTGGTGTTCGCTGTGCCCAGGGCGGGCCACATAAGCACTCGTGAAATCCTTTCCGTGTTCCGCCAAAGAGTCGTTCCAGATGTCTGTCTGCTCGGCCAGAGACCGGTATCCGCTGACCGGGACGATTCCCTCCCAGCCTCCGATCTCATCCATGAGCCCGGTGAACAGCACGGCGGCGCGTCGCCTTAAGAGGACAGGGGCCACATAGGTGAGGGGGTGGAGAGCCAGGGAGGATGAGGGCTCCCGATAGTCGTAGTCCCCGTTGACCAGGATCAGGCTCCCGACATGGACCTGGTCCGGGGACAGGCGGAGGGCCTTCATGGTTTCACCGCCAGTTGGAGGATTTGGTCGAGCACCTGGGAAAAGGAGTAGCCGGCTGCCTTCATCATGCCGGGATATCGGCTGTGTTCCGTGAAGCCTGGAATGGTATTGACCTCGTTGAACACGATTTCTCCCTCTGGTGTTAAGAACATGTCCACCCGGGCGAAGACGGAGCAGCCGAGGGCCCGGTAAATAATCTTCGCCGTCTCCTTGAGTCTGGCAGCGCACTCGCGGTCCACTCTGGCAGGCACATGGATGGCGGAGGTCTTCAAGGTGTATTTCTCGGTGTAGTTAAAGAATCCCTCCGAGAGCTCAATCTCGTCCAGCTCAGATCGGAAGAGCGTCGTG
>CAJUOF010000177.1 GCA_910587905.1 uncultured Lachnospiraceae bacterium | reverse complement strand
GCCCTGGCGGAAGCGCTGGCGGCGCTCATGGAGGAGCGCTGCCGGGACGGATACGGCTATCTGGAGGCCTTTGACCGGGAATGGAAGCCGGTGGGCAATGAAAAGCTCTCGGAAAACGGCGTGCTGGCGGAGAGGACCATGAACACCCTGCTCCATGTGATGGAGGCTTACACGGAGCTCTACCGGGTGGGGAGAAATCCGAAGGTGAGGGGGCCCTGGAATGGATCCTCTCTTTGCTGGAGGAGCGGGTGTATAACCGGGAAGAGGGGCGCCTGGAGGTGTTCTTTGACCGGGAATGGAGAAGCCTTCTGGATCTTTCTTCCTACGGCCATGACATTGAGGCGGCCTGGCTCACGGACCGGACCCTTTCTGTCCTGGGGGAGGAAGGGCTTGCGGAGAGGCTTTCGCCTGTGACGAGGAACCTGACGGAGCAGGTTTACCGGAGGGCCTACCGGGAAGGCTCCCTGCTCAATGAAAAGGAGGGGGAGCGGGTTGACACGGATCGGATCTGGTGGGTGCAGGCGGAGGCCATGGTGGGCTTTTACAACGGATTTGAGAGACAGGAAGGGCGGACGGACTATCTGGAGGCGGTCCTTTCTATCTGGGAGTATGTGAAGGGCCATATCCTGGATCCCAGGGAGGGGTCGGAGTGGTTCTGGGGTGCGGATGAGACGGGGAAGCCTTTGGAGAAGCCCCTGGCCGATCCCTGGAAATGCCCTTACCACAACGGGAGGATGTGCCTGGAGCTGCTTGGGAGGATAAAGAAGTCATGATACATCAAAAATATCTGGAACTGAAGGAGGCGCAGGAGGCGCTTTTGTCCAGGAGGAACCGGAAGGCAAAAGGTGATAACGGCATCCTGGAACGGTACGAGTATCCGGTCCTGACCAGGGACCATGCGCCGATCCACTGGCGGTATGACCTGGATGCGGCAACGAATCCTTATTTTATGGAGCGGCTGGGCATCAATGCGGTGATGAATTCCGGGGCCATTGAGCTGGACGGGCGTTTTTACCTGGTGGCCAGGGTGGAGGGGGCCGGCCGTAAATCCTTCTTTGCCGTGGCGGAAAGCGAGAGCGGGACGGAGGGCTTCCGGTTCTGGGACTATCCGGTGGTCCTGCCGGACACCTGCCCGGAGGAGACCAATGTCTATGACATGCGGCTGACGAAGCACGAGGACGGATACATTTACGGCGTGTTCTGCTCGGAGAGCAAAGATGCTTCCGATCCGGATCTGTCGGCGGCCGTGGCGAAGGCCGGGATCGTGCGGACGAGGGATCTGAAGACCTGGGAGCGGTTTGACAATCTGACGACCCTCCGGTCTCCCCAGCAGCGGAACGTGATGCTCCACCCGGAGTTCGTGGATGGGAAATATGCCTTTTACACCAGGCCCATGGACGGGTTTATCGAGACCGGGATCGGCGGCGGGATCGGGTTCGGTCTCTGTGACGACATCCGCCACGCCGTCGTCGACGAGGAGCGGATCATCAGCAGGAGGCTTTACCACACCGTCACGGAGTCCAAGAACGGGGCGGGGGCCGTGCCCATCCGTGGGAAGAAGTGCTGGATCCACATCGCCCACGGCGTCCGGAGTACGGCGGCGGGGCTTCGGTACGTGCTCTACGCCTTCGGAACGGATCTGCGGGATCCGGCCAGGGTGGTGGCCGCTCCTTCCGGCCTCTTTTTAGCCCCCGCGGGGAGGAGCGGGTCGGGGACGTCTCCAACGTGGTCTTCACCAACGGGGCCATTGCCAGGGAAAACGGGGATGTCTATCTCTACTATGCTTCTGCGGATACCAGACTCCATGTGGCGACCACGACGGTGGAGAAGCTGGAGGATTACCTCTTCCATACGCCCGAGGACCCGCTCCGGTCGGCGGACTGCGTGAGGCAGAGGTGCGGGCTGATCGAGAGGAATTTGAGACTTTTGGAAGGGTGACGGAAGGAAAACGGTTCTTTTCACGCCGGAACACGCTTCCGCTCTTGAAAGCTCGCAGCGGTACGTAAGAGCCCTCTCTTGGTTTTTGCGGGAGAGGAAGGCGGGAATTTGTGGCTGGCTTGCGGGAATGTAAGGGAGGATTCAGATATGCAGGTGGAATTGAATAACAAGAGACTGCGGTATTCGGGGCGGGTCGACTGGAGGAATCCGGGGCGGCCGGAGTTTGTGTTTCCCTGTACGTCTCTCCGGTTCCGGTTTTGGGGGCGGTCGGCGGTTCTGACGGTGGAGAACCGGAATGTCTGCTGGGAGAATTTTGCCGGGGCCATCGTGGACGGCGTGCAGAAGAAGTGGTGCCTGAACCGGGCGGGGGAAACGGTGGTCCGGTTGGTGGAGGAGGATGAGGAAGGGGAGCACGAGGTGCTTTTCTTCAAACGGCAGGACGGCTGCCATGAGATGGTTTTGAAGGAGCTGGAGCTCTCGGAGGGGAGTCGGCTTCTGGCCCTTCCCGAAAAAGAGGCGAGACGCATGGAGGTGTACGGGGATTCTGTGTCGGCGGGGGAGGTCTCGGAGGCCGTGGCGTATACGGGACGCACGGACCCGGAGCACCAGGGGGGATATTCCAATGGCTGGTATTCTTATGCATGGACGGCGGCGAGAATGCTCCGTGCCGAGCTTCACGACATTGCCCAGGGCGGGATTTCCTTTTTGAACGGAAACGGCTATGTGGAGCCGCCGGCCTATCCGGGCATGGAAGAGGTCTGGGATAAGCTTCATTATCATCCCAGGTTCGGAAAGGCGGTTCCATGGGATTTTTCGGCATATACGCCCCATCTGGTGGTCGTGGCGGTGGGGCAGAATGACAGCCATCCGCAGGATTATATGAAGGAGGAACCGGACGGCGTCCGGGCCGCTTACTGGAAATACCGGTATGAGACGTGGATCCGGAAGCTTCGGGAGACTTATCCGAAGGCGGTCATTCTCCTTACGACCACGCTTCTCTGCCATGATGAGAGCTGGGACAGGGCCATCGAGGAGGTCTGCAGGCGGATCGATGATGACCGGATCCGGCACTATCTATATAGAAGAAACGGGTGCGGCACGCCGGGACATCTCAGGATTTCGGAGGCGGAGGAAATGGCGGCGGAGCTGGCGGACTATGTGGAGCATCTGGATATTGGCATGTGGACGGATTGAGGTGAAACGGAAGAAAAGCGAGGTGTTTTCAGGATGGGTGATACAGGATGGCGGGAGCTTCATGGAGGGAATCTGCGGGAGCTTGCGGCGTGCATGAGGCGGGCGGACAGAGGAGAGAAGCTGACGATCGGTTTCCTCGGCGGTTCCATTACCCAGGGGGCGGCGGCTTCCTCGGGGGAGAGCTGCTATGCCCGCCTGGTGTACCGGTGGTGGTGCGGGAGTTTTCCCCGGGCGGAGTTTTCCTATGTCAATGCAGGGATCGGAGGGACCACGTCCCACTTTGGCGTGGCCCGGGCGGAGGAGGATCTTTTGTGCCGCCGACCGGATGTGGTGGTGGTTGATTTCAGCGTCAACGACGAGACGTCGCCGTTTTTTCAGGAGACCTTTGAGGGCTTGGTCCGGAAGCTTCTTGGCGCAAAACCGCGGCCGGCGGTGCTTGTCTTACACAACGCCAGGTACGACGACGGGAGCAATGCCCAGGAAATCCACGGTGAGGCGGCAGACCATTACGGGCTCCCCCGGGTCAGCATCCGGGACACGGTCTGGGAGAAAATAAAGAGGGGGACTTATCGGAGGGAAGAACTTTCTGCCGACGGGCTTCATCCCAATGACAAAGGCCATGCCCTGGTGGCGGACGAGGTGATCCGGGCGCTGGAGGAGGCGAAGAAGCTTGCGGCGGCAGACGAATGTTTTGGGACGGAGGAACCGGGCAGCGCAGATGCCGGGCGGCTTCCGGCCCCGCTGACGGCCAATGCCTATGAGGGGGCCCGCCGGATCGACGCAAGAAACGGCGGGGTCAGGCTGTATGGTTTTGTGAAGGATGCGGAGGAAGAAAAGGAAGCGTGGGACTTTTTTCGGAACGGATGGCTCGGCCGGAGAAAGGGTGACCGGCTGGAGTTGGAACTGACGGGCTCTTCTCTGGCGGTGCAATATCGAAAAAGCGTTCGGGGAAAAGCGCCGAAGGCAAAACTGATCCTGGACGGAGAAGAGTCACGGTCCTTTCTCCTGGACGGGAAGTTTGACGAGGACTGGGGCGACTGCCTATTCCTTAAGCCCCTGCTCCACCACGGGACACCGGGAAAGCACCGGATTCAGGTGGAGATCGTGGAGGAAGGCGATGGGAATGCGCCGCCCTTCTATCTGCTGGCCTTTATCTGCGCATAAAAGACACATTCTTTTGCGGGCTGGGTTTGGGGGGGAGCAGAAAACTTGACGCTGTGCGGCGTGAAGACCTGCTTCGTCTCCGTCGGACCGTACAGCGATCTGCGGCACGGCGACTTACCGCCGATGTTAGAATTTCTTATGTTCTGTTAGAAATAACAGCAATTTCCGGACAGGACGTCCGGAAAAGGCGAAGCTGAGCCGGTTGCATGCTTGCTTGCATGATCTTTTGCGGGCTGGGTTTGGGTAACAGAAAACTTGACGCTGTGCGGTCGGTACACTTTGTTCTGTCGCCGTCAGGGAGCAGCTGCTTGTAGCAGACGATAGGCAGATTTTGCGGATTTTGCGAGCATAGCGTCATCGGACCGCCTGACCCGGTTTGATGGAAGGCGGTCCGATGACAATAGGCGGCGCAGCAAAATCCGCAAAATCAACGTGTCTGCGAAAGCTGCTGCTCCCTGACGGCGACGCACGAAACCTTTATCCGCACAGCCGGAAATTTTTCATAAGGGAGGATTTTCTGATGGATCACAGAAAGGAATACGAAGCCTGGTGCACGGATCCTGGCTTCGACGAACACACAAGGGCGGAACTAAAGGCCCTGGAGGGCGACGAGGCGGAGATCTTGGACCGGTTCTACCGCCGGCTGGAGTTTGGGACGGGGGGCCTTCGGGGCGTGATCGGGGCGGGCAGTAACCGCATGAATATTTACACGGTGCGGCAGGCCACCCAGGGACTGGCCGATTATATCTGCATGCAGGGCGGACGGGAGAGGGGAGTGGCCATTGCCTTTGATTCCAGGAACATGTCCCCGGAGTTTGCAAAGGAAGCGGCCCTGTGCCTGAATGCCAACGGGATCCGGGTCTATCTCTTCGAGTCCCTGAGGCCGACGCCGGAGCTTTCTTTTGCGGTGCGGTATCTGGGCTGCATGGCGGGGATCGTGATCACGGCCAGCCACAACCCGAGGGAATACAACGGCTATAAGGTTTACTGGGAGGACGGCGCACAGATCACGCCGCCCCACGACAAAAACATTCTGGCCCAGGTGGAGAGGGTGACGGACTTTTCCATGGTGAAGACCATGAAGGAGGAAGAGGCGAAGGAAGCCGGGCTTTTGCACATGATCGTGCGGGAGCTGGACGACGCTTACATGGAGCAGCTAAAGGCGCAGAGCATCCATCCGGAGATGGCCGCCCGTGGGGCAAAGGACATCCGGGTGGTCTACACGCCCCTTCACGGGACCGGAAATCTTCCGGTGCGGCGGGTGCTCGGAGAGCTTGGCTTCACGCAGGTTTACGTGGTGAGGGAGCAGGAGCTTCCGGACAGTGATTTTCCCACGGTGGCCTATCCCAATCCGGAGGATGAGAAGGCGTGGACGCTGGCCCTGGCCCTGGCGAAGGAGGTGGATGCGGATCTGGTGCTGGCCACGGACCCGGATGCGGACCGGCTGGGGGTTTACGTGAAGGATGCGAAGACCGGGGAGTATGTGAGCTTTACCGGGAATATGTCCGGGACTTTGATGGCAGACTATATTCTCAGAGAGCGGAAGGAGACGGGGACTCTGCCGGGGGAACCGGTGCTGGTGGAGACCATTGTGACCACGGACATGGTAAAGGCGGTGGCGAAGGCTTACGGGGCCAGGGTCCGTGAGGTCCTGACCGGGTTTAAGTACATTGGCGAGCAGATTAAGCGCATGGAAGAGGAGGGCCGGGGGAACTTCGTCTTCGGCATGGAGGAGAGCTACGGCTGTCTGGCGGGAACCTATGCCAGGGACAAGGACGCCTGCGTGGCGGTGATGATGCTCTGTGAGGCGGCGGCCTTTTATAAGCTTCAGGGGAAGACTCTGTGGGACGTGATGCAGGAACTCTATGAGACTTATGGCTGGTACCGGGAGGGGCTTGTCAGCGTGACCAGAAAGGGTATGGACGGGGCGAAGGAGATCCGGGAGGGCATGAGAAGGCTCCGGGAGCTTCCGCCCAGGAAGCTCGGGGGAAGCAGGGTGCTGGCCCTTCGGGATTACCAGACGGGGGTCAGGACGGATTTTGTGACCGGCGGGACGGCGGCCACGGATCTTCCTGTTTCCGACGTGCTCTATTTCGAGCTGGAGGGGGACGGCTGGTGCTGTGTGAGACCCTCCGGGACGGAGCCGAAGATCAAGTATTATTACGGCGTGAAGGGGGAATCGGAGGAGGATGCGGACCGAAGGCTGGCCGTGTATTCCGAAGAGATCCCGAGGACCTTTGACGGATTTTTATGCCCGTGAGTGGAAACAGGCAATTGCGGAACTCAAAAATTTGTCACCTGTGCGGTTGACGGTTTTCCGTGTCTCCGTCAGGGGGCAGTCGTTTTCGCAAACACGTTGATTTTTTGATTTTGCTGCGCCGCCTATTGTCATCGAACCTGCTTCCATCAAAGCGGGTCAGCTGGTTCGATGACGCTATGCTCGCAAAATCTGCAAAATCTGCCTATCGTTTGCTACAAACGACTGCTCCCTGACGAAGACAGAACAAGACATTCCAGCCGCACAGATAGAAAATTTATTGAATATTCCCGCAATTGTCCGGGCGAGTGTAGATCAGGAAAGGAGACACTATGTCATTTTGCAAGGATTTTGTGTGGGGTGCGGCTTCCAGCTCCTATCAGGTGGAGGGTGCGGCGGGCGAGGACGGAAAGGGACTGGATATCTGGGATGTCTACTGTAAGGAGCCGGGAAAGATTTACGAGGGGCAGACGGGGGACGTGGCCTGCGACCATTATCACCGGTATCCGGAGGACGTGGCCCTGATGAAGGAGATGGGGTTACAGGCGTACCGCTTTTCCGTCAACTGGTCCAGAGTCCTGCCGGAGGGGACCGGGAGGGTCAATGAAAAGGGGATCGCCTTTTATGACCGTCTGATCGATGCGCTTTTGGAGGCGGGGATCGAGCCCTATATCACGCTCTATCACTGGGAGCTGCCCTATGAGCTCTACAAGAAGGGCGGCTGGATGAATGAGGAGATCGTGGAGTGGTTCGGCGCTTACGCAGGGCTTGTTGCGGAGCGGTTCAGCGACCGGGTGAAGCATTTTATCACCCTCAATGAGCCCCAGTGCTTTGTGGGGCTGGGGTTCGTGAAGGGGGAGCATGCGCCAGGGCTCAAATGCCCGCTGCGTGATACCTTCCAGATGGCCCACAACGCCATGAAGGCCCACAGACGGGCGGTGCAGATGCTCCGGGCCCACGGGAAGGGGCCGCTTCGGATCGGTTATGCGCCGACGGTGGGGGTGGCCTATCCGGCCACGGACCGGCCGGAGGACGTGGAGGCGGCTAGGAGGCAGCTTTTTGCTTCGCCGGAGCCGGATTCCTGGCATTGGAGCGTGGCCTGGTGGTCGGACCCGGTGCTTCTTGGCCGTTACCCGGAGGACGGGCTGGAGCTTTACGGCCCCTGGCTTCCGAGGATCACGGAGGCCGACCTTGCGCTCATGTCGGAGCCCATCGACTTTTATGCCCAGAATATCTATAACGGAAAGGCGTTTCGCATGGGGGCGGACGGAAAGGCGGAGGAGGTGTCCCGCCATGAGGGCTTTCCCAGGACGGCCAATTACTGGCCGGTGACGCCGGAGTGTCTCTACTGGGGGCCTTAAAGCGGGCGGCGGCGGACGGCGTGGACG
>CAJUOF010000176.1 GCA_910587905.1 uncultured Lachnospiraceae bacterium | reverse complement strand
AGCCGCCTTTCCCCTCCAATCTGGATTTCCCGGCAGGACAAAAAACCATAAAAAGAACAGGTTCCTCGTTCCAGAGCGATCTTCAGATTCCGAAACGTCATTTTCTTCCGAAAACAATCCCGAATCATCCGATGGAACAGGAGCATCTGCAGATTCTCCCCTCGAAGCTCCCCCTCCAGGCCAAACATGGAGACAAAAGCCCGGTTGCAGGAAGCGATTCTCCCTGCAAGGTCTGTGCAGACCACCCCGTCTTCCACGCATTCCAACACTGCCTCCCGCTCTCTGTTCTCCCGCCTTACCCTCGCAAGTTCATCGCTCTCCCGCAGCTTCTCCGCCAGAAGCTTTGCCATTCGAGCCGCAAAGTCTGCCGCCTCTTCCAGGTTCCGGAACATGCCAAAGGTCCGGCGTGCGGGAAAGAAAAGAGCAATTGCCCCGATCACCCGTTCCTCGTAAAAGACCGGCACTCCCGCCAGAGTGCAGATCTCACAGTCACCATACAGATGGCAATTCCTGCAAAGCTCCGACTGTCGCCTATCCTCCACCAGGATTTGCTTCTGCCGCACCAACACCTGTCCGACCAGAGAATCCAGATCCAGCGACGCAGAAAGGCGGTAGTATAAAACGGCCTCCCCCGCCACACTCAGATTGTTGTCCACGATACGCACGTCTGCGTCCGTCGTCTTCGCGATCACCTCCGCAAACTGATTCACCGAATCCGGGATCGTCCTCAAAAGTGTCTGATTGACCATCAGGGGATTTTTCTCCATTTTATACGCCCGCCTTTGTCATTCCTTCCTGTCAGTTCCCGCAAGTTTTACAGCTTGGAAAGGGCATAATCCGTCAGGATCTCGATCTGATAGGACATGGTGACCGCACCGGGATCCAGATGTCCCACACCCTTGTCCGCCTGATAAGTGGCGCGGCCTCTCACCGCCTCCATGCCCTTGGTGCTCTCCGCACCGTCAAGAGCCGCCTGCTTCACCTTCTTAAGGGTCTCCTCCTCGGAAAGCCCTTCCGCCAAACACGCCTTATAGCACTCTGCCGCCGGGTGAAGGCTGTCGATCATGGTCTTCCATCCGGGCTGGGCGTTTCCTCTGGACATGATCGCGTCCAGCATGGCCGAAAGAACGCCGCAGAGCTCCTCATTGCCGATGGTCTCCTTGTCCTTAAGGGTCTTGGCCGCCGCCAGGTAGGCGCTGCCGTAAAGGACGCCGGAGGAACCGCCGATCACGGACATCATAGTCTTCCCAATCTGCTTGAACTGCTCGAACAGTGTCATCTCCGCCAGAGAATCCGAGAGCTCATTGAGCTTTCCGAAGCCGCTGTCGATGTTGGCCCAGTGGTCGCCGTCGCCGGTGGCCGCGTCCAGCTCCGTGATATAGTCTCCGCTGGCATGGATCTTCTGATAGGCCAGCTTAATGTACTCCACATAATCTTTGCTTGTCAACTGAAATCCCATAATGATTTATTCCTTTCTTCATGAAATATGTCAGGCAATTGCGAAACTCGAAATTGCGAGGGATATTCTGGCAATATGTCCGTCCAAAGCCTGTTGCGCCAAACGTTCCGGCAAGCCCAGAACCGCAGAAGCCACTCGGGAAAGAGTCCCTCCTGTCTTCTCTGGTCTTGCCTCCACGGCACAGAGGGCTTTTCCCGGAAATATTACCAGAATATCCGACAAATTTTTAGTTTCGCAATTACCTTATATGAAATGTGTGTGGTCCGCCGAATCAGACCCGGAACGCAGGCGCCTCGCTGGGAGCGTCCAGAAGCTCCTTCAGCTCGTCGTCCAGCTTCATCAGCGTCAGGGAACATCCGGCCATCTCCAGGGCCGTCATGTAATTGCCCACGAAGGTCTTATAGATCTTGACGCCTTTTTCCGCCAGGTAAGCCTGCACGTCGCCGTTGAGGATGTAAAGCTCCATCAGGGGAGTGGCGCCCAGTCCGTTTACCATCAGGGCAAACTCGCCGCCCTCCGTCTCGATACCGGAAGCCTTGTAGTCCTCCAGGATCTTGTCCAGCAGAATCTTCGCGATCTCCTTGGATTCCTTGATCTCCGACTTGCTGATGCCGGGCTCGCCGTGGATGCCCATGCCGATCTCGATCTCATTCTCTTCCAGAAGGAATCCGGGCTTTCCCACCGCAGGGATGGTGCAGGCGCTCATGGACATGCCCATGCTTCTCAGATTCTTGATGGCCTTCTCGGCCGCCGCCTTCACCTCGGCGAGAGACGCTCCGGCCTCCGCCTTGGCTCCCGCGATCTTATGGACGAAGACCGTGCCGGCAATGCCTCTGCGGCCGGTGGAGTAGGTGCTGTCCTCCACGGCCACGTCGTCCTTCACGATCACGTAATCCACCTCGATGTCGTCCATCTCGGCCATGTCCGCCGCCATGGTAAAGTTCATATAGTCGCCGGAATAATTCTTGATGACGAGAAGCACGCCCTCGCCGCCGTTGGCCTGGTTGATGCCCTCCTGAATCCGCTCCGGATCGGGAGAAGAAAACACGTTTCCGGCCACCGCCGCATCCAGCATACCCTTCCCCACGTATCCTGCATGGGCAGGCTCATGGCCGCTTCCGCCTCCGGACACGATGCCGACCTTCTTGCTCTTCTCTTTCCGAGAGATGACCCCCAGTCCCTCGCTGTGGATGACCGCCGGATTGGCCATAGCCAGTCCATGCAGCATCTCCTCCACGACATTTTCCGGTTTGTTGATGATCTTCTTCATAGTTTTGCTTTCCTTTCCTTAATTTTTGCCCATGATATTTGGGCATAGAGGGATACCCGGCAGGGTGCTTTCCCATCTGTATCATTATAATACACCACTAGTCATATTATATTATAGCACATTGCCCCGAGTCCGCAACAGTCTTTTTCCATCTTTTGTATCATTTTTCATACAGTTCTTTGTTTTTTCGTGTCTTTCTCTTTTCCAAAATGCAATATGTATCATTTTGATACACATCATATTTTGAGAGACAAATCCCCAAAATTGAGTAAAGCTTTGCTGACAATCTTCTTTTGGAACCCCTATGAATCAATTGGGCAGAGGAATGATTCCTCTGCCCGTGACAGCCTTCGCTTCTTTATCTTTTTTTATGCTTCTCCATCATTTTTTGTTCTTCAAGAAATATTCATCGATCCTGCATTTGATGTCCGCAGGCTTTAAATACTTCAGCAGATATCCCTCCGGTTTCAAAGACAGCACCTTTTTCACACTCTCCGGGTCGTCTCTGCTGGTCAGGAAAATCACCGGGATATCCTCAAATTCCTTCTCAGAACGTATCATCTCAAACACATGGCTTCCGTCGCACACCGGCATCTCGTAGTCCAGAAGGATCAGGTCCGGCCGGTCCAGAGTGATCGCCCGGATCGCAGCAACACCGGAATCCGCTTCCGAGATCTCGT
>CAJUOF010000175.1 GCA_910587905.1 uncultured Lachnospiraceae bacterium | reverse complement strand
GTCACATACAACCATGTTCGTCCGCACAGCTATAATGGATACCGTACACCTTATCAGGTACGGACTGCTTCATAACTTGGAAACTAATTTTATTAGCCATAAGCGTTACAAAAATGCTTGACCACTACAAAAAAGAGCCGTCTCTGTGCACCAGCAGACGGGTGTACGGGATTAACATCGGCTGTGCGGATGCTCCCTATCTAAATGGCTGTTATAGTCAGTATATTATTTTGTCGCCGGAGACCGATATTTTTAGGATAGAGGAAGAGATTCCTTCCGAGGTTCTGGTGACGGCATCCTGCTCCGGAGCGACCACAGCCCATGGATTTGATTTGATCGATAATTGCTTGGGGCAGACGGTTCTGATTCAGGGCCCCGGGCCTTTGGGGATTTATTCGATTATGTTTGCGAAATATCTTGGTGCTTCTGAGATCATCGTTCTTGGTGGTTCTGAAATGCGCCTGGAGCTCTGCAAGGAGTTTGGTGCGACCATGCTGCTCAATCGAAAAATCACAACAAAAGAAGAGCGCTTTCAGTTTGTTATGGATAAGACGGGGGGCAGAGGGGTGGATCTTGTGGTGGAAGCCGCCGGAGCTTCCGGAGTGGTGGAAGAGGGAATCAAGCTTGTTCGTCCGGGGGGAACCTATCTGAGCATGGGCTTTGCTCAGCCGGCAGGGGTCCAGCAGGTGGAGTTTTATAGAGAGGTGGTCAAAAAGAATCTGCGCATTCAGGGAGTCTGGGTCAGTGACAGCAGTCATACCTTCCGGGCCATGGAGCTTTGCAGAAAAAATGCCGATCTCTTTTCGAAGCTGGTAACTCATCGGCTGCCATTGGCAGAGGCGAACAGGGGCCTTGATTTGATGGCCAAAAAAGAAGCATTAAAAGTGGTCTTGAAACCATGAAAAAGAAAGAAGGAGGAAATGAACGATGAGGCTTCACAAAATGTATGTAAACGGCGAATGGAGAGACAGCTTAGAGAGAACTCCTGTGTATCACAAGTATACCGGTGAGGTATGTGCCCAGTTTGCGGTGACCTCTGCAGCTATGGTTGAAGAGGCGGTGGCGGCGGCGAAACAATCCTTCCGTGAGAATAAGCTCACGCCGACAGAGCGCTATCGCATTTTAAATCGAGTCGCCGAGCTTCTGGCAGAAGAGCAGGAGGATATGGCAAATCTGATCTGTCATGAAGCGGGAAGGTGTATGGGGGACAGCCGGTGGGAGGTTATGAGAACCGTTACCTCATTCCAGCTTGCCGCGGAGGAAGCAAGAAGAATCAAAGGCCAGGTCATCGCGGCGGAGGGCATGGAAGGCTTCGAGAACAAGATTTGCTATACCATTCGCAAACCTGTCGGGATTGTTGGAATCATCATGCCCTTTAATGTGCCGTTGGTATTGACGGCAAATAAGCTGGCCCCCGCGATCGCCGCGGGAAATGCGGTTGTCCTGAAGCCTGCTTCCGTGTGTCCCGGCTATGGGGTCAAATTGGTGGAAATTCTGTTAAAGGCGGGACTTCCAGAGAACCACATCCAACTGATCCTTGGAAGCGGACCGGTGACTGGAGAAGCCTTGCTTAAAAATGAGGACATTGGGTTCTATTGCTTTACAGGCAGCATGGCAATGGGCGAGCATGTGAGGAACACGGTTGGACTCAGAAAGTGCTCCATGGACCTGGGAAACAGCGGCGCCGTCATTATCCATAAGGACATTGACGTGAAGGCTGTGGCAGAAAATATGGGGGCTTCCGGCTATATGAATGCGGGGCAGCTCTGCTTCCGCCCCCAGAGACTATATGTCCAGAGGGACATTGTGGATGAGTTTCTTGCGTGCCTGAAAACATACACAGAGCAGGTGGTGGCCGGCGACCCGGAAGCGGCTGAAACCACGGTAGGCCCCTTAATTTCGGAGGCTGATGTGGACCGTGTGGATTCCTGGGTGAAAGAAGCCGTTGCAGGCGGCGCAAAGCTTGTCGCAGGCGGCGGAAAGATTACTTCCCGTGTCTATGCGCCCACGGTATTAACCGACGTCACACCTGACATGAGAGTGGTGAAAGATGAGGTGTTTGCCCCTGTCCTTTCCGTCGTTCCTTATGACAGCTTTGATGAGGCGATCGACGCTGCCAACGATACGATCTATGGCCTGCACCACGCGGTGTTTACGAAGGACATCAATCTTGCCATGAAAGCTGCGGACAGGCTGGAAGCGGGAGGGATTGTCATCAATGATTCAACAGCCGTTCACATTCCCAATATGCCCTTTGGCGGAATCAAGAAGAGCGGAGCAGGCGGAAGCGAAAGCCCCAGCATTTGTATCGAAGAGATGACAGACGAAAAGACCGTCATTATTTCTCTGTAAAGAGCTTCATTTGACCATAAAATATATTTAAACTTCGGAGGAAATCACTATGTTCAAAAATATCATCAAAGAAAAAATCAAAGCAGGGGAAGCTGTGCTCGGTTCCTTTTTCAACAGCAGCAATCCTGATATCGCAGAAATTATGGGAGCGGCAGGCTTGGATTTCATTGTCATTGACTGTGAGCATGGCCCTGGTACGCCGGATTCCGTCGTGAATTGCATCCGTGCCGCCGAGCTTCAGGGGATGACGCCGATTGTGCGTGTGACCGAGGATACGAGAACCGGAATCCTTCGCTTTTTGGATATCGGTGCCCACGGAATTTTGGTTCCTCAACTGGAAAGCGCCGAGCAGGCTGCTTTGGTTGTACAGAAAGCGAAATATGCCCCCATTGGTGTGAGAGGCATGGCCGTTCCCAGAGCTTCGACCTGGGGATTGGGCGAAAACTATACGGCCAGGGCAAATGAGGAGACGATGATCTGTGTGCAGTGTGAAAACAAATCCTGTCTGGATCAGATCGAAGAGGTGGCAAAGATTGACAACATCGATGTAATCTTTTTAGGGCCCTATGATATGTCACAGGCTCTTGGCATTCCCGGACAGATCAAGCATCCGATGATGTTGGAGGCAGAAAAAAGGATCTTGAATGCGGCCAGAGCGGCCGGAAAAGCCGGTGGTATTTTTGTCAACACCATTGACGATGCGCTGGCGGCCAGGGAGGCCGGATGGCAGTTTATCCTGATGGGAATGGACATTGCCACGGTGGGAATGGCTTACAAAAAAGATGTAGAAGTGTTCCGAAACGCTTGATCGAGATACGTAAAACGCTGGGAAAACAGCTTCCCGGCGTTTTATCTCGTTTCGTTTGTACAGCCACCTTCATGCCGCCTACACATCCAGCTTCATGTCGCCGTCCTTAATCCAGCCTTTTTTCCGCATGAACCAGGCGATGGCGAAGGCCATGGCTCCCGGCAGGAGGAAATGGAGCAGCGCGATCTTAAAGAGTACCGGTCCGGCGCCCTCGGCGGCGGCCATGGTCTGGAAGGTCATGATCTGCGCCACCAGTCCGGCGGTGCCCATGCCGGAGCCGACCGGGTTGTTGGTCATGTGGAAGACCAGAGTGGAAACCGGCCCCAGCACGGCGCTGGTGATGATGGCCGGGAGCCAGATCACGGGCTTTTTGACAATGTTGGGCACCTGGAGCATGCTGGTGCCGATACCCTGAGCCAAAAGACCGCCCATTTTGTTCTCTTTATAGCTGGCTACCGCGAAGCCGATCATATTGGCGCAGCAGCCTACCGTGGCAGCTCCCGCGGAGAGGCCGGATAGACTTAAGGAGACACCCAGGGCGGCCGAACTGATGGGCAGAGTCAGGATCATACCCATGAGAACAGAGACAATGATTCCCATGAGGAAGGGCTGCTGCTCTGTCCCCCAGTTGATCAGGCTGCCTAGGGAGGTCATGAAGGCGGAGATGGGCGGACTTAAGATCATGCCGACCACTGAGCCGGAAACGATGCAGAAAATGGGCGTGAGCACGATATCCAGCTTGGTCTTTCCGGCGATCAGATGGCCCAGCTCAATGCCCACATAGGCGGCGATAAAAGCCCCCAGAGGCTCGCCGGGGCCGGCAAGGACGATCGCCCCGTCCACTAACACCTGTCCGGCCATAATCTTTCCCGCAAAGGCACCCACCATGCCGGTGGTGGCGGCGGAAAGAACGACCAGAGGGCTTTCCTTGAATTTACAGGCAACGCCGCAGCCGATTCCAGCTCCGGTTAAGGCTGCCGCGACCTTTCCAAACAAATACAGGTAGTCGCCGGCCGTTCCGCCGACGAGCGTCCCGATCTGCTGGATGATGGTTCCCACGATCAAAGTGGAAAAGAGACCTGTAGCCATGCCGCTGAGTCCGTCGATAAACAGCCGATTCAGCCATTTCTTCATAATCAATTACCGCCTTTCTGTCCATACAGGGATCCTCTATATATCTCTATATGTAAAATAACAATATGGCAACTGTCTTGTCAGTTGCTGCTCCCAACTATAGCACAAAAGGAAGGGAGGCGCAGGAACGCTTTGAACGGCTCATAGGGGAAATATTAATAACCGTTCAGTTACTTTTTTTTATTAGTTTAATAAAGCAATCCATTGCAGGACTAATCCATTTATTTTTATTATATCCGCATACGGCGGAGATTTGAATGTCTGAAATGTCTGTTTCAATTTCAGCAAGTTCGCCGTTATTCAACTCATCTTGAACAGTAAAGGTTGGCAAAAAAGAAACCCCGACATTATTTTTGACTAGGCTTTTAATGGTGTGAATACTCCATAGTTCAATAGTATAATCAAGCATTATTGATTTTTCATTCAAATAGTTCTCAAACATCTGTCGGAAGATACAGGTTTGCTCATTTATAATAAATGGTACAGGAATCTTTTGGCGTGGTGTGATAAAATCAGGAAATAGTTGCTTTATTTCTGGAGAAGATACCAATGATAAAGAATATTTCCCAAATGGACTTGTGGCGATAGTATTATCTATTCCGCCGATATCTTCATAAAATATTCCCAAGTCTAAAGAGCCTTTAAGAAGTTCATCACGTATATTATAACAATTCATAGACTGTAAAAACAACCTTGTATTAGGTGCTTTCTGATGAAAAATTTTTAGAATAGAAGGCATACGATAACATAGCAATGTTTCTCCGATACCTAATCTTAAATTTCCCTTATATTCAGCTAAATCACTTTTAAAGCAACGTATCCTATCAACGGACAGCAATGCATCTTTTACATAAGGATATAATTGTTCACCAGCTTTTGTTGGTAACATTCGTCTGCCAATTTTTTCAAATAGCTTTGTGGAAAGCTCCTGTTCCAATTGTCCTATCTGAAATGTGATGGTAGATTGTGTATAATTTAATTTTTCTGCAGCTTTTGAAAAGCTGCCTTCTTCGATAATGGTTTGAAAAGTTTGTAAGTATTTTAGTTCCATATACGACCTTTTTTAGTTAAATAAAATTGAAGTATTTGTTTAAAAACATCAATTTGATTTAAATTATAACCAATGGTATTATAACAGAAAAGAAGATATATAACAAGAATAATATACTTTAGAAAAAAATAAAAGTGAGGAGAAAAAAATGAATGTCCTTGAATTGGCACAAATGAACGAGATTGAACTATATATGGATATAATTAGAGAATGTAAAAAATTCCAAAATGAACAGGGATTTACGCAATGGACAGATGATTATCCCAATATAGATACCATACGAAGTGATATTAAAAATGCAAAAGAGTATGTAATAAAAATAGATAATAAAATTGCAGGATATATATGTATTGATTTTGATGGAGAGCCTGCATATATGAAGATTCAAGGGACATGGAGGGCAAAAAAATCATATGCTGTTATTCATCGTATGGCATTTAAAAAAGAGTTTAGAGACATTGGATTGGCAGATATTGCATTTGGACTAATAGAGAAATTATGTATCCGGAATGGTATTTGCTATATTAGAGTGGATACAGATTTTCTCAATAAGAGGATGCAACATATTCTAAAAAAGAATGGTTTTGTTAATTGTGGTAAGATTATTTTTCAAGGAAGTGAAAAATTAGCATTTGATAAATTGCTATGAAAGATAAGAATTAAAAAAGTAATTACATTAAAACTTTCCCAATCTGCCGGACTATAGATTTCCGGCAGATTGATTGGCATCTTTTCTTGGGCGACCGCGAGGTCGTTTCGGTTTTGTATCAATCGGCTCCTTTAGCTTAGGCTTACGCTTACGCTTTTTAGGCTCCGGTTTCGGAATCGGTTTGGAAAGGCCAAGTACTATAAAGGGGCGTTTCCGGTGGCCGCGCAGCCAGGACGAGGGGAAGGCGATCACCTGGAAGCAGTTCGACCGGCCCATGTCAGGCCTGGAGATCGAACTGCCTAAGGCGTTGAAAAGGCTGTATAATACGTGCTGCGGAATGCCGAAAGCCATTGGTTTTGCTGGATTTTTCCTGTATTTGGTGGTACAATCTAACTAGCAGATTTCACAGGAGAAAGCCAGCTTTCCCTTTTCGATGTCCAGGAGGGAATGGAAATCCCGGTAGCGTGATGGGTTCTAAAAAGATATGCAACCCTGGTATCATTATTCAGAAAATCTAGGAGAAGAGCCATGAAAATAAGGGGAATCTTTCAGAAAAAAAAGAAAGCGGCAGAAACGGTGGAGATTCATCACGACCGGTTCGGCAGGTGCATGTTTGAAAAGGACGAATGGGGTGCTTTTATGCTTATTCGTCCCTCCCTGCCCTTTGGGAGACACGAGGATGTAGAAATTGAACTGGATGTAGTGGGGGAAAAGATCGCCTCCGCACTTTGGTGTTTTGCCGAAGTTTATGACAAACAGGAAATATATTTAAAGAAATTTTACGAAGGGATTCTGTCCTTCTGTGAGGAATGGGAAGAAACGGATTCAAAAGGGAACGCCGTTACCATGGAACTGGTTGAAAAAAACAGCGGTCTCTTCCTTGTTCGGGTGCAGGAGACCGGAGAGGGGAATCTGGTGATTTCCCTCTCCGGTATGATGACTGACGACGAGGGGAAGGAGCTTTTGGGCTGTCACAGTGTGATCATGGAAATTGATTATGCGACCGGTGAAGTAGAGTATGATTTGGAGGGGTAAGCCGAATTCCATTGCAGAACCCATCCATCCATGGTACAATAGACAGGAAGAAAAAGAGGGAGGCAGCAATTATATGAAAAAGACATGGACAAGGCGGCTAAAATCAGGCATTGCCCTGCTATTGATTTTGATTATGGCGGTCGGCTGCGGAAGAAAGGCCGAAGAGACCACAGAGGCACCGGCGCCGGAAACGACAAAAGCGCCGGAACCGGTGACTTTAGCACCTGCTACCACAGAGGCGGAGACAGAGCCGGAGACGGAGGCGGCACCGGAGGGGATGGTGCGGAGCTATCTGACGGGGCAGTGGGTGCCGGAGGAGATTGGCAGGAGACGTCCTGTCTCCGTGATCATCAGCAATGTGCTGGCAGCACAGCCCACCTATGGCTTGAGCCATGCGGATGTGGTTTATGAGACACCGGGAGAAGCCAGTGCGGTCCGCTTTGTAGCATTTTTTGAGCAGTATGATGACATCGAGGAAATCGGTTCGGTTCGAAGTGCCAGAACCTACCATGCATTCATCCAGAAGGAATTCGAATCTATCTTTTTCCATTACGGACAGTGCGAGTATGCAAGACCCTACCTGGAGGGCGGCCAGTGTGATTGCGTCAACGGTGTGACCGGGGCCAGCGAATGGGCGTACCACAGCATGGATGACAGAGATGCTCCCCACCATCATTTTACTAACAGTGAAGAGATCAAGTACGCCATTGAACGGATGGGTTATTCCAACGCATATCCGGAAAGCTATATGGGTCATTATCAGTTCGTGGCCGACGGCGAGAAACCCAATATGCCTGGAGCGGCACCGGCCAACAAAATCACGGTGGGCTATGTATCCAACAAGCCCTGGTTTGAGTACAATCCGGAAGATGGGCTCTATTATCGGTATCAGTTTGAAGAGCCCCATGTGGACGTGGGCAATGACGACGTCCAGTTAACCTATAAAAATATCATTCTCCAGGTCTGCAATTACGAGCATTATTTTGATACGGACTACCTGAACATCTTCATGCAGGGAGAGGGCGTCGGCCAGTACATTACCGACGGCCAGGTGATCCCTGTAACCTGGAAAAAAGACGGCGAGTGGGGCGTGACCCATTATTACGATTCCGAGGGCAATGAAATCAAATTGAATCAGGGACGCACCTGGGTCTGCATTGTCCGCACCGAGCGTGCCAACCGGGTAGAGATCGAGTAAAAATGGACAGATTTTCTCCCATGATTCCCACATAATAAAGCCACCCTCCTGCATATACTTAATCAGCATATACAGGAGGGATTTTTTATGGACAGTTTTCACGTATACAAGGATATCGAGGCACGGACGGGAGGGGAGATCTACATAGGTGTGGTGGGACCTGTCCGCACAGGAAAATCCACCTTTATCAAGCGGTTTATGGATCTTCTGGTGCTCCCCGGTATGGAGGATGCCAACGAGAGGAGTCGGGCC
>CAJUOF010000174.1 GCA_910587905.1 uncultured Lachnospiraceae bacterium | reverse complement strand
GTATGATCTCCTGGCCGACGCCGTGCGGCAGAACATGGACATGGAGGCTGTCTACCGGATTCTGGAGGAAGGGCTGTATGGCGACTTGTAGAAGGAGGGCTTATGAAAGGGTTGGTCCATATTTATTGCGGTGACGGGAAAGGGAAGACCTCGGCGGCGGTGGGACAGGCGGTCCGGAGCGCCGGAGCCGGGTTATCGGTGGTGTTTGTCCAGTTTTTAAAAAGCGGGGATTCCGGGGAACTCTCGTCCCTGGCCCATGTGCCGGGAGTACGGATGATTCCCTGCGATCGGTGTTTCGGCTTTTTCTGGAATATGAGCGAGGAAGAGAAGAAAGAGGCCAAGGAGATTTACGGGGAGCTGTTTGAGCGGGCCTTCGAGACGGCGGTCCGGGAGGCAGAAAAGGGGGACGCCCTTCTGGTCATGGACGAGGCCATTGCCGCATGCCGGCACGGCTTCATCGGGAAGGAACGGCTTCTGGCTTGTCTGGCAGAACGGCCGGAGCGGCTGGAGGTGGTCCTGACGGGCCGGGATCCGGAGGAAGAGCTTCTTGCGGCGGCCGATTACGTTTCGGAGATCAAAAAGGTGAAGCATCCCTTTGACCGGGGGATCCATGCGCGGAGAGGGATTGAATATTAGGCAGGAAACGGTTTCGGCTTAGAAAAAACCGTTTTCTTCCTGATTGGCCGGAGAATAAAGAGAGAAGGAGACTGAAGAGGATATGAAGGTTACTTTGGAAAGTGTCCTGCCGGGGGATATTGAGAAGCGCAGTTTTGAGATCATTGAGGGAGAGCTCAGGGGCAGGGGCGTGACGCTGCCTGCGGACAAGGCTTCCCTGATCAAGCGGGTGATCCACACGTCGGCAGATTTTGAGTATGCGGACACGCTCTGCTTTTCTGAGGGAGTTATGGAACAGGCTCTTGCAGCGCTCCGGGCAGGGGCATCCGTGATCACAGACACGAGGATGGGCTATTCTGGCGTCAACAAGCGGGTCCTGGAGAAATACGGCGGACAGGCGTACTGCTTCATGGGCGACGAGGACGTGGCGGAGACGGCGAAGAGAAACGGGACTACCAGGGCGGTGGCCGCTGTCGACAAGGCGGCTTTGATGGAGGGACCCCTGATCTTCGCCGTTGGAAATGCGCCCACGGCCTTGATTCGTCTCTATGAGCTGATCATGGAGGGAAAGCTTGCTCCGGCCCTTGTGATCGGTGTGCCGGTGGGCTTTGTCAATGTGGTCCAGTCCAAGGAGCTGATCATGGAAACAGAGATCCCGTATATCGTGGCAAGGGGGCGGAAGGGCGGCAGTAATGTGGCGGCCGCCATTTGCAATGCTCTTCTTTATATGCTGGACGAAACCAGAGGGATGTAGTATAATCGAAACTATATACGGTTATGTAGGGGGAATACA
Organism: uncultured Lachnospiraceae bacterium; assembly: GCA_910587905.1. Classification (GTDB taxonomy): domain Bacteria; phylum Bacillota; class Clostridia; order Lachnospirales; family Lachnospiraceae; genus Lientehia. The sequence continues at coordinate 7,784 of CAJUOF010000174.1, read as the reverse complement.
ATGATGAAGAAGAGAACTCGTTACGGCCTGCTCCTTACCTTGGCGCTTGTGCTTTTGTCATCGGTGGTCCTTGGGGGCTGCGGCAAGAAAGAGAAGGTGACGGCGGAGAGCCTGATGGAAGAAGTGGAAGCCGCCATGAAGGACGTGAAATCGGCCCGCATGAACCTCTTGGCGAATATTGTCATGGGAATCAAACAGAGCGGAATCAGCATGGACCTTAAGGTGGACATGGATATGGACATGGAGGTGACCAATGACCCTCCGGCGGCTTACGTCAAGGCGGACATGTCCATGAACCTGATGGGGATCAGCATGGAACTGGAGAGTTATTCCGTGGAGGAAGACGGAAAACAGGTCACCTACAGCGGCATGGCCGGGGAGTGGACCAGGCAGGAACAGCCTATGGCGCAGAAGTCCGCCGACATGAACGCCATGATCACGGGCGGCACTTCCTATGAGCTCCAGGATAAGATGGAAAAGGTGGACGGCAGGGAAGTCTACGTCCTGAACGGAAAAGTGTCCGGCAAATATATGGAAGGCGTCATGGGAGAAATGTCCGACGGCATGGGAAGCGTGCCCATCGACTGGTCGAAGATGGAGATGAACATGGTCGTCAAGATTGATGCAAAGACGAAGCGGCCGGTGGCGGCGGAGATCGACTGCGGGGACGCTCTGGGAGAATTGATGAAGGGCGCAATGGGAGCGGCAGGAGTCGAGGATGCCGAAATGTCCATCCAGGAGTTTGTCATGACCTGCACCTATGAGAGCTTCAACGATGTGGATGAGATCGTGGTGCCGGAGGACGTGAAAGCGGCGGCCAAAACGGAAGGGGCTTCCGGGGGAAGTTCCGATTCCCTGGATAATTTTTTGAATAACAGCCAGCCGGAGAGCGATCTTCCGGAGGCTCCCTCGGTTCCCTCCGCAGACGGTCGGAGAGAAGAGACGGAGGCCGAAGAGGAGAGCCTTGCGCCCAATGCGGATGGAACCTACACGTTGGAGAATTACTGGGGAAGCGGCGGGAATGTAAAGCTCGCCGTGCCGTCCGGCTATGAGTTTTCCGTGTACTCTGACAGCACCTATCTGTTATTTAACGATACCCTGGACAAGGATTTTGATAATGTGACCCTCAGTTATATGCTGGACAAAGATTATACAGAGGACGAGATGACAGATTATTACATGGAAAATTTGAAATACTACCAGGAAGACGAAGATTTTTCTGAAGTGAACGTCCAGGAGAAGAAGACGGTTCAGGTGAACGGGCGGGACGTGAGCTATGTGAGGTTCTCTTACGTGTATGACGAAGACGGCTATTACACGGAATACAACATTTGGACCTTCCTTCCCGACGGGCAGGTGGTTCAGTGTGAAGCGGAGGAGAGCAGCTACGGCGCTCCCTGTGAGATTTTGGATGATAGCATTGTGGAGACGGCTATGTCGGTGATTCAAAATTGAGAAGAATCCCTGCCAGAGAAACAGGACAGATGAATCCTTGGTCTTTGGCAGGGATTTTTTCTTACACGATCTCACAGCTTTTCTTGGCGTGTTCTGTGAACAGCTTTCGAACCTCCTCATATTCCCCCAGTCCCTTTAATATACAGGAGACCTCGTAGCCTTCCCGCAGGAATTCATTTTTCCAGGAGTCTGCATCGTCCCCGGCCATGTCGTTTCTGGCGTGATCCCCGGCCACGATCATCAGAGGGGCTAAAAGCACCTTTTTGGGGGCTTTTTTCCGCACCAGCTCTTTTACAAGACGTAAATCAGGATAGCCCTCCACCGTGCCGATGTAGATGTTTTCATAACCTCCGGCCTTCAGCATATAATCCAGAGCCGGGTAGACCGCGTTGGCGTGGTGTTCTGTGCCGTGGCCCATGAAGACCAGGAACTCGTCGTCCCCAAGACCGGAAAACTCTCCCGTCAGGGCGTCGATCAGGACATGATAATCCGACTGGTCCGTGAGCAGAGGATTCCCCACTCGGATGGAATGAAAACGGTTCTGAAAGGCGGCCAGATCTGCTAACATGCGGTCGTTTTCCGTGCCATTGATGATATGGGTGGGCTGGACGATCAGGTCCGTGAAGCCGTCGTCTAAGAAGGACTCAAGCGCCTCACTCACGGTATCGATCCGGACACCGTCCCGTTCTTTCAGTTTTTTGATAATCATGCGGCTGGTAAAGGCGCGGCGCAGTGTGAGACCGGGAAACGCATTCCCGACAGCTTCCTCAATGGCCTGGATATTTTTGATTAACGCATCCGGATAGCTGGTGCCAAAGCTTACGACCAGAATTCCTTTTTTAGACATCATATTCGTTCTCCTTCCCCCTGCAGAAATTTATTATAATATAGTGCCGCAGAAAATTCAATTGGTTTTGCAGTGTGCGGATGCTCCAATCAGTACGGAGGTTCATTTCTGCGAAACTGAGCATGATGAAGAAAAAACGGCATAGAATGAAACAAAGAGGTTGTCTAAAGGAGAATATTCATGCAAAGAAAAAGAAGCCTGGCATGGCTTTTTGCATGGTTGTGTTTATGGGCATTTTTGCTTCCCGCCGGGAGCAGTTATGCGGGAGGGGAGGAGGAGCTGCCGAAGGAAACTGACGCAGAGAAGGCATTTGTCACATCGGAGACGGAAGCGGCACAGGCGGCTGGGGAGGTGGCGCAGGAGGCCGCCTCGGGGGAGGCGGAAGGCGGGCCGGGAGAGCTTTACGCCATCAGCGCCGTGCTTTTGGACGGGGATTCGGGCCGGGTGCTCTATGAGAAGAACGGCTACGAGGTGCGGCCCATGGCGAGCACCACCAAGATCATGACCTGCATCCTGGCCCTGGAAAACCTGGACGAGGAGACGGCCGTCACCGCTTCCGCCCAGGCGGCCTCCCAGCCCAAGGTCCGCCTGGGGATGCGGGAGGGGGAGCAGTATATGTTGAAGGATCTGCTCTACTCCCTGATGTTGGAATCCCACAACGATTCGGCGGTGGCCGTGGCGGAGGCGGTCTCCGGGAGTGTGGAGGGGTTTTCCACGCTGATGAATCAGAAGGCGAGGGAGATCGGCTGTGAGAACACCTGCTTTCTGACTCCCAACGGGCTGGATGCGAAGAAGGAGGAGGACGGCGTTACCATGTCCCATTCCACCACGGCGGCGGACCTGGCCAGAATCATGCGCTACTGTACCATGGAATCGCCGAAGAAGGACCGGTTTCGGGAGATCACCGGGACGGCCTCCTACCAGTTCCGGGCGGCCGGCCGGAGTTTTTCCTGCAACAACCACAACGCCTTTCTCCACATGATGGAGGGGGCTTTTTCCGGGAAAACCGGGTTTACGGGGGAGGCGGGATACTGCTACGTGGGGGCCCTCGAAAAAGACGGGAAAACACTGATCGTGGCCCTTCTCGGCTGCGGCTGGCCCAACAATAAAACCTATAAATGGAGCGATACCAGGAAGCTGATGGAATATGGGCTGTCCAATTATGAGTACCGGGAGATCTATCAGAAGCCGGAACTCTCGGATCTTCCCGTGGAAGGAGGAATTCCGGCAGGCGGGGAGGCGAACGAGACGGCCTTCGTGCCTCTGGTGGAGGTGAAGGGAGAGGGAAGCCGTTTTCGGCTCCTCATGCGGGAGGGGGAGCAGGTGGACGTGAGGACGGAACTGGAAACGAGCCTCACGGCCCCCGTCGCAAAGGACCGGATGGTGGGAAAGATTGTCTACAGCCTGGACGGGGAGACGGTGGCCTTCTGTGAAGTCCGGACGGGGGCTTCGGTGGAAAAGTTGGATTTTACATGGTGTCTGTCCCAAGTTTTGGGGACGGCCCTGGAACCATAAAAAAGTAAAAAAGGTTGGCCAATCCGGCAATTCTCATGTATAATGGAGGTGCGTGGATTGGCTGATTTTTTATGTAGGCAATTGCGAAACATAAATTTACGAGAATATTCTGCCAATATGTCCGGCGGGAGCCTGCTGCGCCAAGCGTTCCGGCAAGCCCAGAACCGCAGAAGGCACTCGGGAAAGAGTCCCTCCCGCCTTCCCTGGTCTTGCTTCCACGGCGCAAAGGGCTTTTCCCGGAAATATTGTCAGAATATTCGACAAGCTTTTGAGTTTCGCAATCGCCTTATTTTTTATGAAATAAAAGGAGTGGTCCCATGTTCGGTTACGTGACGATCAACAAGCCGGAGCTTAAGATCCGGGAATTTCAGAGGTATCAGGGATATTACTGCGGGATCTGCCGGAGCCTAAGGCTCCGGTACGGTTTTTCCGGACAGATGGCATTGAATTATGACATGGTGTTTCTGGCGGCCCTGCTCACGGGGCTATACGAGGGGAAGGAGTATCTGGCCCTGCGCCGGTGTGCGCTCCACCCGGTGGAAAAGCATTTGTCGATCCAGAACCGTTATATTGATTATGCTGCGGACATGACGGTGCTCTTCGCCTGGCATAATCTGATGGACGACTGGGAGGATGACAGGAACCCGTGCAGCCTGGCGGTGGCGGGGATGTTAAAGAAAAAATGTACCGCCCTGAAGGGGCGCTATCCCAGGCAGTGGCGGGCGGCGGGCAGCTGCATCCGGAAGCTTCACGGCTATGAGCGGGAAAAGAGTCCGGATCTGGACGGGGCGGCCGGCTGCATGGGGGCGCTTCTGGGGGAGATTCTGGTTCGGGAAAAGGACCAGTGGGAAGAACCTCTGCGGGCCATGGGATTTTATTTGGGGAAATTCGTCTACCTGATGGACGCCTATGAGGATCTCGCCCAGGATGAGAGAAAAGGCCGGTATAATCCGCTGTCCCGGGAGAAGGAGCGGCCGGATTTCGAGGACTGGTTTGCACAGGTGATGACCATGATGATGGCCGGCTGCGCCGGGGAATTTGAACGGCTTCCGATTTTAAAGGATGTTGCTATTTTGAGAAATATATTGTATGCTGGTGTCTGGACGAAATATGATCTCATCAGAAAAAGACAGGGCTCTCATCAGAAAGAGACAGTGACTTCATCAGAAAGAAACGCAGAGAGAGAACGGGAGAATTGGCATGGATCCATATAAAGTGCTGGGGCTGGACCCTTCGGCCTCCGACGAAGAAGTAAAGAAGGCTTACCGGAATTTGAGCAGGAAGTATCATCCGGACTCCAATGTGAACAGCGCCCACCCGGAGATTGCGGAGGCGAAGTTCAAGGAGGTTCAGCAAGCTTACGATATTATTATGAAGAAACGGCAGGGCGGCGGCTCCGGCTATGGGAGCAGCGGCTATGACGGAGACGGGCAGGACGGCTATGACGATCCCTTTGGCGGTTTCGGAGGCTTTGATCCCTTCCGTGGTTTCGGAAGCTTCGGCGGTTCCTATGGCCAGAGTAGGCGTAGTACGTACCAGAATGAGACGGACAGCCACCTTCGGGCCGCCGCCAACTATATCAATTCCGGTCACTACAGGGAGGCCCTGAACGTCCTTGACGGGATCGGGGAACGGGGCGGCACCTGGTATTATTACCACGCTGCGGCAAATTCCGGGATGGGCAACAACATTCAGGCCATGGAGTCGGCCAGAAAGGCGGTGGAGCTGGAACCGGACAACGCCCGTTTCCGCATGCTCTTAAATCAGTTGGAGTCCGGCGGAAGCTGGTATCGTTCCATGGGGGAGGGATACGGCCGCAGCATGGGGAACATGAACAGCTGGTGCTGCCAGATCCTTGCCCTCAACGCCTGTTTGAACCTCTGCTGCTGCAGACCCTTTTAGACGTCTGCAAAAAACAGTGGGGCCGTGAAAAAATAAGGTTGACACCTTGGGGAGAACAAGTGTAAAATATTTAGTGGCCTTTATTATATGGATCCTGTGGAGAAGGGATCCGGCGGAGAAAACAGAAAAGACGGAGAGGGTCAGAGATGATTCACGGCAGAGAGAAACCGGGCTTGCTGGATATCCTGCTTGACCATTATATCGTATTCTGTGTATTTTTTGCCCTGCTTATGATGACACTGACCGGTGTGGGGGACGTGCGCACGGTGAGCATGGCAGGGCTTCTTTTGTGTGCGGCGGGCCTGGCACAGCCTTCTGCCGCCGTTGATCTCTGGGTCTTCATCCCTCTGGTTCTCTATAACGGCATCAATATGGCTTCCTCCTATGCCGCCCACGGAAACGTCACCGAGGGATACGGGGGGATTCAGATGATCCTGCCGACGATCTATCTCCTGACGGCCTGTATGGATGATTCCGGGCTTCTCCTGTTGAAGCGTATGTGCGTGGTCTGGGCGGGAATTCTGGCGGCGGCGGGGCTTGTTGGCTACGTGGCCGGCGCCCTGCTGGGGGAGGGGGCCGGCCGCATGGGCGGCCCCCTGGGAAATCCCAATGCGTCGGGGATCTTTCTGGTGATGGGCTGGTTTGCGGTTCAGAAAAAAGAAACAGAGAGGTCCAGGGCAGACAGGGGAACGGACCGGTGGGAGCGGATCTTTGCCGGCCTGGAGCCGGTTCTGCTCGCCGCACTGGCGCTTACCCTGTCGATGGGAAGCTTCGTCGCCATGGCGGCGGGGATTCTCGTGTTGTTTTTCTCGGAACGGAAACGGGGAAGGAAGGAGTGGTTCCGGTATGTCTGCCGGACCCTGGCGAAGGCGTCCTTCGGGATTGGGACCGGGCTCCTTCTCTATCTGGGAGCTGCCCGGTCCGGCGCCGGTTGGGTCTGCGTCCCCCTCATCCTGTATGTGCTGGCGCAGGCGTTTTACTGGAAGGATCTGGAGTGTTTTTTGCAGATACATACCCGGATGGCGGCAGGTCTTGCGGCCGGGGGGATTCTGGTGGCGGGGCTGGCCGTCGGGATGAGGCCGGCTGCCTTTTCGACCTTTGCCGAGCGGCTGGAAATGATGCGTTCCGGCTTCTCCTATCTGACGGTAGCTCCGGTTTTCGGAGTGGGGCCCTTCAGGTGGAGGCTCCTGGACATGCAGGATGGGGGAACTTATTTCGCCACATGGCATATCCACAATGTACTGATTCACACAGCCGTGGAGTTTGGCCTGGCTGCTGCAGCGATGCTTATCTGGCTAGTAGTTCGCTTTTACCGGAAAAAGGCAGACGCCTGTACAAAGGCCAGTTTCACCGCCTACTGCGTTCACAATCTGATGGATACCAGTTTCTTTTATGCCGGCATTACCTCCTTCGCACTGATCCTGGCGGGAAATCCGGGGGAAGGAGGGAAGCGGCTCGGAGGGATGTGGCTCAAGGCCCTGTTCCTGCTTCTCGCAGCGCTGCATGCTGTTCATTTTTATAATATCTCTGCCCTGCAAGCAGGTGTTTTGCCCTGAACCACCCTATCAGGGATAAAAAACAGGCAAGTTTGAGTTTCGCAATTACATAGAAATAAAAAATTCGGAAGGGAGTTGGAACCATGAAGTTTTCCAAAAAGTGTGTACGGATCTTCGGCGGCTGTATCCTCTTTTTCACTTTTGCCCTGGCCCTGGCCACGGCAGCCAAGGCGGTTTCGAACCAGTGGGATGCGGACGGCTCCTACAGTCTGGTCATCCAGAAGCAGTTTGACAGCACGCTCTCACAGGATGTCTTAGACGAGGCAAAGAAGGAAACCTACCGCTTCCGTGTCGAGGGCTACCGCCTGGACGGGGACAGGAATAAGATCCAGATCGACGATATCGTGGAGATCGGCCCGAACTCGGCCAACTGGACGGGGAGTTCGGCTACCGGAGAGCCCTGGAAGCTGTCGGAGACACTCAAATCCAAAGGGCCCATCCATGTCTCGGTGACGGAGATCACCAACGACGTGACGCTGTTGGTGAATGGCAGATCGGAAGAGCGTCGT
>CAJUOF010000173.1 GCA_910587905.1 uncultured Lachnospiraceae bacterium | reverse complement strand
TGGAGTTCAGACGTGTGCTCTTCCGATCTCGGCAGAGAGCAGATTTCCATGGAGCATTTTGACCTGGTCCCTGTCATCCGGGGAGTGCTCAATTCCTATAAGCTTCCCATCGAACAGAAGGAGGCGAAGCTGCTTCTCAAGGGCCCGGAGAGCCTTTATGTCTGGGCTGACGAGTATATGGCGGAGGAGGTCATCCGCAATTATGTGGGGAATGCGCTAAATCATCTGGACGGCGAGAGGAAGATTTTCGTGTCTGTGGAGAAACGGGGAGACAAGGCGCGCGTTGAGGTGAGGAATACCGGCACTCCCATCCCGGAAGCAGACCTTACGCGTATCTGGGAGAAATTTTACAAGGTGGACAAGGCCAGAACCAGGGAGTACGGGGGGAGCGGCATCGGACTTTCCATTGTGAGGGCGGTCATGGAGTCCCATAACTGTGCCTACGGGGTGAAAAATGAGGAGGATGGGGTGAGCTTTTTCTGTGAGTTTGACTGTAAGTGAACAGGTAATTGCGGAATATAAAGCTGCGGGAAGATTCCGGAGTTTCGCAATTACCTGAACAAATGAATCATGGAAGAGATGCGGAAACTCAAGGCATCCCGCGGTTGCCATGGAGCGGTAAGTTATGGTATACTAAATAATAATGTCTCCGTTTCCGGTCCGGGAGCGGGGAAGAGTGCGGAGAATGTGATATGGGTTTATGGATTGCGGCAGTCGTCCCGGCGGTTTTGGTTGTCACGGCTCTGGTCTGTTCCTGGTACGAGCGGAATCACGTAGTAATCCGAGAATATGAGGTGGTGTCAGAGACGGTGGGGGAGGCCTTTGACGGCTACACCATGGTGGTGCTGGCGGACCTCCACGACAACGGGGCCGGAAAGCGGAACAATCGGATGATGGCATCCATCCGCCGGATTCATCCGGACGCCGTCATGGTGGCGGGGGACATGGTGATGGCGAGGAAGGGCGTGTGCCGGTACGGGGAATGCGTCCGCCTTCTCAAGCGTCTGGCCTTTCGGTATCCGGTCTATTACGGCCTGGGGAACCATGAGGATCGGATGGGGAGGGATGCGGCATACGGATCTTGTTACCGGGACTGGTATCAGGAGATGATGCGGGCCGGGGTGACGGTCCTTGACAATCTTTCTCTGACCATCCGGGAGGGGCGGGACGCCCTGACCATTACAGGGTTAAACCTGGATAAGACTTATTATCAGAAATTCAAGAAGGCACCCATGGAGCCCGGCCTTCTGGAACGGACTCTGGGAGTGGCAGGGCGGGACGAGTTTCATATCCTGCTGGCCCATTCACCGGCCTATTTTGAGGAATATGCGGCCTGGGGGGCCGACCTTTCTCTGAGCGGTCATTACCATGGCGGAACCATAAGAATTCCGGTTCTGGGCGGCGTCATGGCGCCCAGCTATGAGCTGTTCCCCAAGTGGAGCCGGGGGATGTTCCGCCTGGGGGAGAAGACCCTGATCGTCAGCGGCGGTTTGGGGACTCATTCCGTCAATTTCCGCCTGGGAAACCAGTCGGAGGTTCTGGTGGTGAGGCTCCGGCGGAGAGGATAGAGTTTGAGTGAAGGAGAATTTGGAACATGCAGTCTGTGCTATCGGTGAAGCTTCCGGTGTTCGAAGGGCCCCTGGATCTGCTTCTGCACCTGATCGACAAGAACAAAGTAAATATTTATGACATTCCCATTGCACAGATTACGAACCAGTATATGGAGTATGTGCAGGCCATGGACAAGGAGGACTTGGACGTGGTCAGCGATTTCCTGGTCATGGCGGCGACGCTTTTGGACATCAAGTCCCGGATGCTTCTCCCGGTGGAGACGGGGGAGGACGGGGAAGAGGAGGATCCCAGGCAGGAGCTGGTGGAGCGGCTGTTGGAGTACAAGATGTACAAGTACATGGCCGGGGAGCTTCGGGATCGCCAGGTGGACGCCCAGAAGTCGTTTTTCAAGCCGGAGACCATCCCGGAGGAGGTGGCGAGGTATCGGCCGCCGGTGGATCCACGGGAGCTTCTTTCGGGGCTTACGCTGGTGAAGCTCAACGATATTTTCCAGGCGGTACTGCGGCGGCAGGAGGATAAGATCGACCCGGTCCGCTCTAAGTTCGGGAGGATTGAGCGGGAGCCGTTCCGGGTGTCGGACAAGATCATGGAGATCGTCCATGTGGCGGCAAAAAGGGGGCGTATGAGCTTCAGCGGTCTATTGAAGGCCCAGACCGGACGGGTGGAGCTGGTGGTCACATTTCTGGCTGTGTTGGAGCTTATGAAGATGGGGAGCGTGACCCTCACGGACGCCGGAGAGGACTTGATTCTGGAGGCGTCGAAGGAGCTTAAGGCCAACCCGGAGCAGACGGCGGAGGAAATCGCCCTGAGCATTGATGCATAGAGGCATGTGCAGAGAAACGGATACGCATGGAGAAACTGTTGCAGGGAGCTCCTGCGCAGGATAAAGCAGAGGTATGGAGAGTGCGGGAAGAGATGGAGATCAGAGAAGCGAAAACGATTCTGGAGGCGGTGCTGTTTGCCATGGGCGGCTCTGTGGAGCTTAAGTCCCTGGCGGAGGCCGTCGGGCAGGACGAGGAGACCACGGGGAAGCTGGTGCGGAGCCTGGCGGACGATTATGACGCCCAGGGCCGGGGCATGCGGATCATTGAGCTGGAGCATGCCTTCCAGATGTGTACCCGGCCGGAATTTTATGAGAATCTGATCCGGGTGACAGCCCAGCCGAGGAAGTACGTGCTGACGGAGGTGCTGTTGGAGACTCTGTCCATCGTCGCCTATAAACAGCCGGTGACCAAGCCGGAGATCGAGAAGATTCGGGGGGTCAAGTCGGATCATGCGGTCAATAAGCTGATCGAGTACGGGTTGGTGGAAGAGGTGGGCCGGCTGAATGTACCGGGCCGGCCGCTCCTTTTCGGGACCACAGAGGAATTTTTGCGGAGCTTTGGGGTTTCTTCCCTGGAGGAACTTCCCGTTACCTCGCCGGAGCAGATCGAGGAATTCAAGGCGGAGGCGGAGGAAGAAGCGCAGCTTACGCTGGATGTATGACAGGCAATTGCGAAACATGAAATTGCGAGAGTATTCTGGCAGTATGTGCGTCCAAAGCCTGCAGCGCCAGGCGGCTCCGGCAAGCCCAGAACCGCAGAAGTCACTCGGAAACTCCTCGCGATTGCCTGGGATCTATATTAGGCAATTGCGAAACTGCAAAACCTGGGAAGGAT
>CAJUOF010000172.1 GCA_910587905.1 uncultured Lachnospiraceae bacterium | reverse complement strand
TTGGCTGCTACAGAGGAATCCGCCATAGAAGAGGTCTGCCTGTCCGTGGTCAGAAGACAAAGACCAACGCCAGGACAAGAAAAGGTCCGAAGAAGACTGTAGCGAACAAAAAGAAATAAATAAGTAAGCTACAAGCAATGCGGGGACGGGCAGATGAAAGCGGCGGGGTGCTTGCACACTGCAGGTTTCGGCTGAACGGCCACATATGGCGCCAGCCATATGCTCAAAAACGTAGTTTTTGAGCTAAAGCATTGCGACACAATGCGGTCAATCATACTGCATTGATTAAGTAACAGTAGAAACTATTCACAAGAAAGTAGGTTAGTTTAAAATGGCTAAAAAAGTGTCCACTGCAAAGAAAGTGACCAAAAAGCGTGTTAAGAAAAACGTTGAACGCGGACAAGCGCACATCCAGTCATCTTTTAACAATACCATCGTAACGTTGACAGATACGCAGGGCAACGCCCTGTCCTGGTCCAGTGCGGGCAGTCTGGGATTTAGAGGTTCAAGAAAATCTACTCCATATGCGGCTCAGATGGCTGCGGAAACTGCGACGAAGGCAGCTCTGGTACATGGATTGAAAACAGTTGACGTTATGGTGAAGGGGCCCGGCTCCGGCCGTGAGGCTGCGATCCGTGCGCTGCAGGCCTGCGGCCTGGAAGTGACCAGCATCAAGGATGTTACCCCGGTTCCCCATAATGGATGTCGTCCGCCCAAGCGTAGAAGAGTTTAATTAGGAGGTGCAGAAAAGTGGCAGTAGATAGAGTTCCTGTTCTTAAAAGATGCAGGTCCCTTGGACTTGACCCGATTTATTTAGGAATTGATAAGAAATCAACGAGAGAATTAAGAAGAGCCAACAGAAAAATGAGTGAATACGGCCTTCAGCTTCGTGAGAAGCAGAAAGCGAAGTTCATCTACGGAGTATTGGAAAAACCCTTTAGAAATTATTATGCAAAAGCTTCCAAGATGAGAGGCATGGTCGGTGAAAACCTGATGATCATGCTGGAGTCCAGACTGGACAACGTCCTGTTTCGGGCCGGCCTTGGCAGAACCAGAAAAGAGACGAGACAGATCGTGGACCACAAGCATGTGCTTGTGAACGGCAAGTGTGTGAACATCCCTTCTTATCTGGTGAAGGCGGGGGATGTCGTCAGTATCAAGGAGAAGGTAAAGGATTCCCCCAGATACAAGGATATCCTGGAAGTGACAGGCGGAAGGCTGGTGCCGGAGTGGTTGGAGGTGGATGCTGAAAATCTCACCGCTACCGTGAAGCAGCTTCCCACAAGAGAGATGATTGATGTGCCGGTAAACGAGATGCTGATCGTCGAGTTGTACTCCAAATAAACCATAAGGCATTAGGAGTGTCCGAATCTTTTTCGGCCCTCAGATTAATTACCCAATAAGGAGGGCTTAATCGTGTTCGATTTTGAAAAACCCAATATCGAAATAGCTGAGATTTCAGAAGATAAAAAATATGGAAGATTCGTTGTTGAACCTCTGGAGCGCGGTTACGGCACTACTCTGGGCAACTCCCTGAGGAGGATTATGCTTTCCTCGTTGCCTGGAGCCGCGATCAGTCAGGTAAAGATTGACGGTGTATTGCACGAGTTCAGTTCCATCCCCGGTGTGAAAGAGGATGTGACGGAAATCGTTATGAACCTGAAGAATCTGGCCATCCGAAACACCAGCGAGACCAATGAACCAAAGACTGCTTACGTCGAGTTTGAGGGAGAGGGTGTGGTGACCGGTGCCGATATTCAGGTTGACCAGGATATTGAGATCATCAATCCAGAACAGGTGATTGCCACCTTAAGCGGCGGCAGTGACTGTAAGCTTTACATGGAACTGACCATCACCAGAGGTCGGGGCTATGTGAGTGCAGATAAGAATAAGAGTGAAGAGTTGCCCATTGGTGTGATTGCAATCGACTCCATTTATACGCCCATTGAGCGTGTCAATCTGGCGGTTGAAAATACCCGTGTGGGTCAGATTACCGATTTCGACAAGCTGACTCTGGACGTGTACACCAACGGTACGCTGGCTCCTGACGAGGCAGTGAGTCTCGCGGCGAAGGTATTAAGTGAACATCTGAATCTGTTCATTGACCTGTCGGAGAACGCCAAGACCGCAGAGGTTATGGTGGAGAAGGAGGTCAACGACAACGAAAAGGTACTTGTGATGAACATCGACGAGCTGGAGCTGTCTGTTCGTTCTTACAACTGTCTGAAACGAGCAGGTATCAACACGGTGGAGGATTTGATCAATCGTACCTCTGAGGATATGATGAAGGTGAGAAACCTGGGCCGCAAGTCCTTGGAAGAGGTTCTTGGCAAGCTGAAAGAGCTTGGCCTGGAGCTGCGTCCCAGCGACGAGTGAGAATTGCCGGGAAAACCCTGATGGGGAGTTCACGTGCAGGAAAAGTCGTGAAAACGATTTGTGAAAATTTGTAGAGAAAAAGCAGACGGCCAGTAAGCCCGAAGATGCATGGCCGCCTGTTCCACAAATGGAGGAAAAATATCATGGCAGGTTATAGAAAACTTGGAAGAACTTCCAGCCAGAGAAAAGCGCTTCTGCGCAATCAGGTGACGAATCTTCTGTATCATGGAAGAATTGTGACCACGGAGGCGAAGGCGAAAGAGATTCGCCGGATCGCTGAGGGCCTGATCGCTCTGGCGGTGAAGGAAAAGGATAACTTTGAAGAAGTTACCGTGACCGCAAAAGTTCCGAGGAAAGACAAGGACGGCAAGAGAGTCAAAGAGGTGGTGGACGGCAAGAAAGTGACCGTATTTGACGAAGTGCAGAAGACCATCAAGAAGGATTTGCCCAGCAGACTTCATGCTCGTCGTCAGATGCTGAAGGTGCTTTATCCCGTGACGGAAGTCCCGAAGGAAGTGGCCGGGCGCAAGAGAAATACAAAGACTGTGGATATGCCGAAGAAACTTTTCGAAGAGATCGCTCCCAAGTATGTGGACCGCAAGGGTGGTTACACCAGGATCGTGAAGATCGGTCAGAGAAAGGGCGATGCGGCGATGGAAGTGCTCATCGAGCTGGTATAATTGGATTTTTAGATAGGCGAATTGTATAGAAGAGACCGTGAAAAAACGGAGGAAAGCTTTCTCCGGTTTTCACAGTCTCTTTTTACATCGTTTTCTTTTTACAGAATGATGGCCTTGTTCTCCGATGCATCCAGAGAAGGATTTTCAATGTATTCCATCAGGAGGGAGGCGGCCCGGCGGCCCATCTCCTCCTTCGGGTGGGTGACACTGGGAATCCTCTGGATATTGTAAAGCTTTGTGACATCCGAATTATCAAAACTGGCTACGGAAAGCTGCTCCGGGATGGAGATGCCGTTTGCAATGTAATGGCGGATGATGTGGCAGGCGATCAGGTCATTGTAGCAGATGAGGGCGCTGCACTGCCCGAGAATATCCATGGCAAAGGCATCTGCATAATTGTTTTTCCTGCAAATCTCTCCTGGTTGGTCGGAGTCTCCGTACCAGCCGATAAAATTTTCCTGCACCTCAAGATGATGGTCCATCAGAGCATCCACATAACCGAGATAGCGATTGACCCCCTGCATTTCGTCAAATTTAAACAATCCGGCGATTTTTTCATGTCCGGCCCGGATCAGCCGTTCTGTCAGCTCATAGGAAACCCTCCGGTCGTCCCATACGATGGCCGGGGCGCTTACATTGGAATACCCGTTGTGGACGAAAACATAAGGAATTTTTAATTTGGTCAGCCGCCGATACAGCTCTTCGTTGGGGGTGGGAAAACAGCTTTTAGTTCCCTCGATGATCAAGCCGGACACATTGCTGGTCAGCATTTTCTGAAGGAAGCGGGCTTCATTGACGACGCGGTTATGGCTGAGCTCCAGGAGAATGCTGTAGCCCTGTTTTGTGAGCACTTCTTCGATTCCATTCAAAATATTGGCATTGATGTAGCCGGAAATGGTTAAGAACAGAATGCCGATGGTCTTTTCTCGTATCCGGACAGGCTTTGTCACAAAGCTTCCGCTGCCTTTTACCCGTTCGATATATCCCTCCTGGCAGAGACGGTCCATGGCATTTCGGACAGTCTGACGGCTGATCTGAAACTGTTCACAGAGCGCAGATTCCGAAGGAAGTTTTTCTTTATAGGCAAAGGAGCCGTCGTTGATCTTCCCGATCATCCAGGAGTAAAGCGCTTTATATTTGATGCCGTTGCTGGTGGATAAATGGTTTGTCATAGCAGGTCTCCGTAAATTTTTTGACGACAAAGGAATTTGCCGCTGACCATAGCATACAGGAAAATGGAGGAAAATGCAAGATAAGGAAAAGGTATATTTTAAGGGGGGAAAACATGTATTTAAAATAGATAGAAAAGAGACAAAAATGGGGGAGAATTATATTTAAAGGGATTTTTGGCTAAAAAAGATAAATACAGAAAAATCACGAAGAAATAGGGCGTAATTCTTGGAAAAACAAGGATTATTTGAGAGGTTACTAGAAAAAAAGAGAAGGGCTTGTGAAAAAAATACAAAATAAAATACATAAAAATAAAAAACATGAATAAATTCATGAAAAAGTCTTTACATATCATAGAAAACATGCTACTATGTTAAATACAAAAATAAATACAGAAATGTAGAGAAATCGTTCAGCTTTCGGAAAATAAAAATACAGGATATAATTAAAATAAATACATATATGCGAGCCAAGAATGAGGAAAAAGGATATAAGAAGGATATATGGATAAAAAGGGAAAGGATATGATAGGATGCCAGAACTAGTAACGATCGGTTATGTCCCGACAAGAAGAAACAATTTCAGCGTTTCGGCAGCTTTGCATTACAAAGAGAGAATCGCAGAGCAGATTCGCAAAGTTCCTGTTCGACTGGTGGATATTGAGGATATCAATGAGGAGGGGCTGTTGCTCAGGCAGGAGGATGTGCCAAAGGTCATTGAGAAAATGAGACGGGAAAATGTGGATGCTCTGTTTTTTCCTCACTGTAATTTTGGCTGTGAGGGGGCCATCGGTCAGGTGGCGGCGGCTCTTTCCGTACCGGTGCTTCTCTATGGGCCGAGGGATGATGCACCGGATGAGACGGGGATGCGGAGCAGAGATTCCCAATGCGGGTTGTTTGCCTCGGGGAAGGTGATGCGCAGGCACAATGTAACGTTTTCTTATATCGTGAACGTGGCCCCTGAGGATGAACGGTTCCTCCGAGGGTTTGAGCGATTTGCCAGGGTGACGGCGGTGGTGAAAACGATGCAAAACATTCGGGTTCTTCAAATTGGACCAAGGCCGGGGGACTTCCTGAGTGTCATGGCAAATGAGAGCGAGCTGATGGAAAAATTTGGAGTCCAGGTGTTTCCGATCACCCTCACAGAGCTGGAATTGGAGATGAGACGGATTCAAAAGGAAGAACCGGAGGCTCTGTCCAAGGAGATCGGAAGAGCGTCGTGTAGGGAAAGAGTGTAGATCTCGGTGGTCGCCGTATCATTAAAAAAGAA
>CAJUOF010000171.1 GCA_910587905.1 uncultured Lachnospiraceae bacterium | reverse complement strand
GGCCTATACCATGTCCTGCCCGGTTCAGTCGGAGGACGGGGAGACTGCCACCCTTTATATTGAATATATTTATGACTCGCTGGACGACGCCCTTCCGGACAGCTTTTACAATACTAACGCGACGCTCTATGTCATGGATACCATCAGCGAACGGCTGGTGTTAAAACCCAAGGGGATGGGAGAACGGGATGCGGGGCATTTGAACCTGGAGGATTTTTGCCGAGCCAACAACATCGTGGAAGAGCAGATTCTCTCCATGATTTCCCAAAGCCTGAGAGATGGAAAGAATGTCATGTTTTATCATAAAGTCCAATCCAGGGAAGCCCTGATCTATATGTGGGCGGTGGAGGACAGCGCCATTTACCTGATCGGGTACGTGCCGGTGGAAGCGATCCAACAGGAGGGCCGGTCGGTCAACCAGAATCTCTACATGGTAGTCGCTTCCATGCTGGTAGCGTTTTTCGTCTGCTTTGTCCTCTATTTCCTGACGGAGCGGCAGAAGAACAAATTCCGGAAGGAACGGGAAGAGGAACGGAAGATACATAACAAGCAGCTGGCGGATGCGCTCCAGGCGGCCCAGATCGCCAGCCATTCAAAGACCACCTTTTTAGCCAACATGTCTCATGACATCCGCACGCCCATGAACGCCATTCTAGGGTTTGCGACGCTTTTGGAGCAGAATGCAGATTATCCGGCGAGGGTCCGGGAGTACACAAGGAAGATCACAGCTTCCGGCCAACACCTTCTGGGACTCATCAACGATGTGCTGGATGTTTCCAAGATCGAGAGCGGTAAGGTAGTCCTTACCATCGGGGAATTCGCCCTGAACCACGTGGTCGCTTCGGTGGATTCCATCATCCGGCCGGCGGCGAAGGCCAAGGGACAGGAGTTTGACATTTCGGTGACAGGCGTCAAGCATGAACGCCTGATTGGGGACGAGACCAGACTGAACCAGATTTTGTTAAACCTGTTGTCCAATGCGGTCAAATATACGGGGGAGGGGGGAACCATCTGGTTCCGCATCATTGGCTTAAAGCAGCGGTCTCCTCAGTATGAACACATCCGAATCGAGGTGGAGGACAACGGTTTTGGCATGACTCCGGAATATCTGGAGGTGATTTTTGACGCCTTTACCAGGGCGGAGAACAGCACCACCAACAAGGTTCAGGGCACGGGCCTTGGCATGGCGATCACGAAAAACATCGTGGAGCTGATGGGAGGAACCATCAAAGTCGCAAGTGAGGTGGATCGGGGAACGCTCTTCACAGTGGATTTGGAGCTTCGCATCCCGGAGGAAGCTATGGATGATCAGTTCTGGCCCAACCATGGGATCTCGCGAATCCTGACCATTGACGACGATGAAACAATATGTAACAATATCCGAATGCTGATGGAAGGTTCCGGAGTCTCGGTGGACATTTCCCTTGGCGGGGAAGCGGGCATTGCGCAGGTTCGGGAATATTATAATCAGGGAGGCCGCTATGATGTGATCCTTCTGGATTGGCAGATGCCGGGACAGATGAGCGGCCTGGAGACGGCAAAGGGACTCAGGGAAGTCCTGCCGGAGCATGTCCCCATTTTCTTCTTAACCTCCTATGACTGGAACGAAATCGAAGACCAGGCTGTCTGTGCCGGTGTTGACGGTTATCTGACGAAGCCCTTCTTTGTGTCGGCTTTCATGGAGAAGATTCTGGAGCTCCCGAGGGAGCAGGCCCATGGCCGTTCGGAACTTACCCACGGCCATCCGGAGGACGGATTTGTGACGGAGGGGCATAACCGTCTGGAGGGATGCCATTTCCTTGTGGCGGAGGACAATGAGATCAATGCGGAGATCGTGCAGGAATTTCTGGACATGGACGGAGCCACCTGTGAGCTGGTGGAAAACGGACTTTTGGCCGTGGAACGGTTCCGGGATACGGAGCCTGGCCGGTATGACGCGATCCTGATGGATGTCCAGATGCCGGTCATGAACGGTTATGAGGCCACCAGAGCCATCCGCGCCCTGGATCGAAGCGATGCGGGGGAGATTCCGATCATCGCCATGACCGCCAACGCCTTCTCGGAGGACGTAAAGAACGCCATGGACGCCGGCATGAACGCTCATGTGGCGAAGCCCATCGACATGGAGCTTCTTCGAATTGCCGTCAATCAATTTTCAAACAAGGGGAACTGATCCATGAAATCTTTTATCAAAACTTTTAGGGAGCGGTCTCTGCCTGTTTTTCTGGCGGGAACCGTGCTCCTTTCCTTTCTTGGCTGTGGTGAAAAACCAAATCTGGGAAACAACCTGGCCGACAATGACGAACAGGAAGCGATGGTCATCAATTTATTCGGACCTATGGAAAAGTCTAAGCCCAATGTGAAGAACGCTGCCAGGAGCGCCTTTGACCAGACGGTGATCATGGCGGAGGAGCGCTTGGGCCTCAGGGTGGAGTACCGGACCTATACGGCAGAGAATTACCAGGAAAAGACTTATGACGACGTGGTCCTTGACCGGGTGAGAAATCACATGGACGATCTGTACCTGTTAAACCCGGATACGCTCCTAGTTCTTGGCTCGGAGGGGGAACTGGCCGACCTGTCCGGCCTTGCCTGTGCAGAGAATTTAAGGGATGTGGTGAAAACGGCCAACACGGTGGACGGAAAGCTGGTGGGCATTCCCCAGGAGGTGGTGGCTTACGGCCTGTTTGTCAATCAGGACCTGTTTGATCAATATCATCTGGCGCTCCCCAACACGCCGGAGGAATTTTTGGAGTGTTGTCGGGTCTTCAAGGAGAACGGGATCGAGACTCCCATCGGCGCCAACCGCTGGTGGCTGGAGAATTTCGTCTTTGCCCAAGCCTATGCCGAACTCTACAACGGAGACGATACGGAGGCGCAGATCGAGGCCCTCAATAACGGGACGGCGAAATACAGCGACTATATGCGGCCGGGTTTTGAATATCTGAAGGAATTGATCGACAAGGGCTATATTGACGCCGAAGCCGCTTACACCGCTGAGGCAATTGAGGGGGAGGGACCGGATTTCCTGGCCGGAAAGACTCCTATCGTCATGGCATACTGGTCTGTAGCTAACGCGGAAACGGCTTATGGAAACCCGAATTTCCACATGCAGGTCATTGGATTTCCCAGTGCGCTTGGTCAGATGCCGGTCATTTCCATCACCGGTTATGGAATCTCAGCGGAAGCCGAACATCTGGAAGAGGCCATGGAGGTTCTGGACGTGATCCTTTCGGATGAGGCGCTTCAACTATATGCGGAAAACAATCGGGTCATTTCCCCCTCCAAAAACGTGGAGGTGGACTGCGTGGATGCCTTGAAGCCTCTCAACGACCGGGTCAACGAGGGGGTCTATGTCCTTGGCTCCAATGCGAATCTGAAGGTGGAGCAGTGGGGCAACACCTGCCTCATCGTGCGGGAGCTCTTAAACGGGGCCTCCGTGGACGACTGCATGGCCATGTTTGACGAGCTGCAGGAGGAGTCACTGAACGAGTAAGGGTGAGGAGGATTATGAGACGCACAGTGATCATCGGCGGTGGAGCCGCCGGCATGACGGCGGCCATTGTCGCTGCCGGCGAGGGGGATCGGGTGACGGTTTTGGAACACACGGACACCCTGGGGAAAAAGCTTCTTTCCACCGGGAATGGCCGCTGCAACCTGACCAACAGGCGGCAGGGGGAGGAATTTTACCATTCGGAAAATCCGGGCTTTTTCCTGCCGGCCCTGGAGCGGTTCGGCTTTGATGAGACTCTCCGGTTTTTTGGGGAGCTGGGACTTTTTTTTAGGGAGCGGGACGGTTATGTGTATCCCCGCTCCTCCCAGGCCAGCACCGTCAGGGAGGCGCTTCTTTCGGAGCTTTCCAGGCGGAAGGCGGAGGTTCGGACGGCGTGCGTGGTGAGGGAAGTCAAACAGGAGGCGGACGGGGCTTTTTTCGTCTTCACGGAAGAGACTTCGTTTCAGGCGGACGGTGTGGTCCTCGCCTGTGGCGGACTGGCGGCTCCTTTTACCGGCTCTGACGGGAGCGGCTACCGGCTGGCGAAAGCCCTCGGTCATCCCCTGGTTCCTCCGGTTCCGGCCCTCACGGGACTTTTTGCCGTCGAGAGTCCGCTTAAAAAGGCCGCCGGCGTCCGGACGGACGGGACGATTTCTCTGTACGTGGAGACAGAGGGAGAGCGGCAGCTTTGTGGCCGGGATGCGGGGGAGCTTCAGATCACCGATTACGGCGTCTCCGGGATTCCGGCCTTCCAGGTGAGCCGCCATGCCGCCAGGGCCCTTTCGGAGGGAAAGCGGGCGCTTGCAGAACTTAACTTTCTTCCGGAATACGGGCGGGAACGGGGGGAAGCCCTTCTCTCCCGCGCCTGTTCGGGGGAGGGGGACTGTCTTAGAATTCTCTGTGGTCTGTTCCCCGAAAAGCTGGCGGCGGTGCTTTTAAAGAAGGCGGGGATTCCCCTTCACGCCCCGGCCGGCCGGTTGGATGAGCGGCGGAAGCGGAAACTTTTTGACCTTATCTTCCGCTTTCCTCTGGAGATTTCGGCGGTGGGAGATTTTTCGAAGGCCCAGGTGACGGCGGGCGGCATCGACACCCGCTTCGTGCGGGCAAACACCATGGAGTCGAAGCTTGTCCCGGGTCTTTTTTTTGCCGGGGAGATGTTGGACGTGGATGCAGATTGCGGCGGTTACAATTTACAGTGGGCATGGGCCAGCGGTTTTCTGGCCGGAAAGCAGGGAAGGCCATGATTCGGATCAAAATGAAGCTCGGGCCGGGGGAGGGGGAGGAATTGCTTCTCCCACGGCTCTGTCACATGCTCCGGCTTTCGGAGAAGGAGATCAAGGCGTACCAGATCAGAAAGAAATCCATTGACGCCAGGAAGAAGGAGGCTCCTTTCTTTGTCTACCAGGTGGACGTGGAAGTCCGGGGACGGGAGGCGGCGGTCCTCAAGAGGCTTCGGGGGCGGGAGGCGCAGATCGTAAAGGAGGAGGCTTACCGCTTTCCAAAAGGGACGGGAACGCCGTTTTTGCACCGGCCGGTCATCGTGGGCACGGGCCCGGCCGGGCTTTTTTGCGGATATATGCTGGCGAAGGCCGGGGCCGCCCCCATCCTCCTGGAGAGGGGCGGCCCGGTCCGGGAACGGGAGGCGGCGGTGGAGCGGTTCTGGCGCAGCGGGCTCTTGGATACGGAGTGTAACGTCCAGTTCGGGGAAGGGGGAGCGGGAACCTTCTCCGACGGGAAACTCAACACCCTGGCGAAGGACCCTCTGCTTCGGGGGCGGAAGGTCCTGGAGGTGTTCGCCGCCATGGGGGCGGGGGAGGAAATCCTCTATGACAACAAGCCCCATATCGGGACGGATGTGCTCAAAATGGTCCTTGTCAATCTCAGGCGTGAGATGGAGGGGCTTGGCTGCGAGTTTTTCTTTCACATGAAGTTTGTGGACCTGGAGTATAAGGGCGGGAAGCTTTCCGGAATTTTCGCGGAGGATACGGGAAGCGGGGAGCGACGCTTTTTCCGGACGGACCATCTGGTTCTCGCCATCGGCCACAGCGCCAGGGACACCTTCCGCATGCTCTATGACAGGGGGCTTTCCATGCATGCCAAGGCTTTTGCCGTGGGACTTCGGATGGAGCATCCCCAGGCCATGATCCAGGAGGCCCAGTACGGGAAGCGGTTTGCCGGGGCCTTCCCGCCGGCGCCCTACAAAGTGACGGCAGATCGGAAGAGCACACGTCTGAACTCCAGT